>JBJMTY010000209.1:0-21787 GCA_045811445.1 Allosphingosinicella sp.
CCGGACGTCCCCACGAACATCGCCGACGCCGCCGAACTCGGCCCGCTCGTCCCCCGCGACGCGCCGCACCAGGGAAACGTCCCCGACGTGGAGCGGCTGCAGGACATCCTCCTCGCAGACCTTCACGACCCTCCGCCCGAGCGGCAGCCGATCCTGGTGCTCGACCAGGTCACCGATCCGCACAATGTCGGCGCCATCCTGCGCTCGGCCGCGGCGTTCGATGCGCTCGCCCTGGTGACGCAGGACCGGCACGCGCCGCCCGAATCGGGGGCGCTCGCCAAGGCCGCGAGCGGCGCGCTCGAGACGGTGCCGTGGGTGCGCGTCGTCAACCTCGCCCGCGCGCTCGACGACATGGCCGCGGCGGGCTTCTGGCGGATCGGCCTAGCGGGGGAAGCGGAGACGATGCTGGCCGACGCGCTGGGGCCCTCTCGCGTCGCGCTGGTCCTCGGCGCGGAGGGCGAGGGGATGCGCCACAACACCGCCCAGCATTGCGACGCCCTCGCCCGCCTGCCGATCTCCGAGCGGATGGAAAGCCTCAACGTTAGCAACGCGGCGGCGATTGCTTTATACGCGGCGGCTACACAGGGGGGGTAAGACCCATGAAGATCGCTCGCCTGACGACCGCGCTCGCCGCGGCGTTCCTGCTCGTCTCCTGCATCCTCAGCCCGGGCAAGTTCGTCTCGACGCTCGACATCCGCAAGGACCGCAGCTTCACCTTCACCTATGTCGGCGAAGTGCTGGCGATGGAGCCCAAGGCGACCGACGGCGACGGCAAGCCGCTGCCGGCCAATCCGGGGCCGCCGGACGCCGACACGGTGGCGCAGCGCAAGGCGATCGCCGAGGCGCTGTCGAAGGAGGAGGGCTATCGCTCCGTCCAGTATCTCGGCGGCAACAAGTTCAAGGTGGACTATAGCGTCAGCGGCAGGCTCGACCGCGGCTTCGCCTATCCGATCAACCTCGACGCCATGGCGATCATCCCCTGGGTTGCCGTGGAGCTGAGGAAGGACGGCACCGTCCGCATCAAGGCGCCGGCCTTCGGCGACATGAGCGAGGCGATGGGCCAAAGCGGCATGCCCACCCCCTCGAACGCGGAAGGGCGCGAGGGAAGCTTCACCCTCACCACCGACGCCAGCCTCGTCATGCACAACAATGAGGAGGGCGCCGCGCCCGGACCGGGCACGAAGGTGGTGTGGAGAGTGACGCCGACCAGCAAGACCGTCCCGACCGCGGTGGTGCGGTTCTAACGCTAGCTAGTCCTCCGGCGCGATCCGGACCCTGAGCCCGTCGAGCGCCTCGTCATATTCGATCTGGCACGACAAGCGGCTGCTGGGCGCGCGCCAGCTCGACGTGTCGAGCAGCTCGTCCTCGTCGCTTTGCATCGGCTTCAGCCGCCCCACCCAGTCCGGATCGACATGGACGTGGCAGGTCGCGCAGCTGCAGCAGCCGCCGCACAGCGCCAGCAGTTCGTCGAAGCCGGCGTCGCGGATATTCTCCATCACGCTCCAGCCGGCCTTGGCTTCGATGGTCTGTTCGCGGCCGTCGCGGCCGACGATGGTGAGGTGCGCCATGGCGCCGGCCTATGCTAGGCGGCGCGGGCGAAGACAAGGGAGCGAGCGGGTGGGAATCAGCGCCGAAGACCTCAAGGCCTCGCTCGACGCGCTGGCACAGCGGGAGCCGGCGATCGCCGCCGCCCTCGCGCGAGCCGGCTATCCCGAGCCCAGGATAAGCGGACGCGGCTACGTCACTCTGCTGCGCGCCATCGTCGGCCAGCAGGTCTCGGTGAAGGCGGCCGCGTCGATGTGGAGCAAGCTCGTCGGCTTCGTCGGCGATCCGCCCTCGCCCGAAGCCCTGCTCGCCGCCGACGACGCCACCCTGCGCGCGGCGGGCCTCTCCCGCCAGAAAGCGAGCTATGCGCGCAGCCTCGCCGAGGAAGTTCTCTCCGGCCGGCTCGATTTCGACGCTCTGCCCGAGGATGACGAGCAGGCGATCGCGCGGCTGGTCGCGGTCAAGGGCGTCGGCCGCTGGACGGCGGAAATCTATCTGCTGTTCGCGGAAGGCCGCCGCGACGTCTGGCCGGCCGGCGATCTCGCCGTCCAGATCGAGACCGGCGCCATTTTCGGCCTCGAGGGCCGGCCGAGCGAGAAGCATATCCGCGCGCTGGCCGAGGCCCTGCGCCCCCATCGCGGCGCCTTCGCCGTCTTCGCCTGGCACCATAGGCGCCTAGGCATGCAGGCGCCTGCGGCCCAGGAGCCCGTCTAGAGCCCGATTCACGTCCGAGACCGGGATTCGCGTTTCAGGCTGAGCCGGCCCGATACGATCCTGGTCTAGGCGGCGCGGCGGTTGAGGTCGTGGCCGAGGGCGAGGATGGCGACCCCGACGATCGTGTAGATCGTGCCCAGCCCGCCTTCGGGCAGCGACAGCGAACCGGCCATGACGCCGAGGCCGAGGCCGCCGACCGCCGAGGGCATCATGAAGCCGTGGAGCAGGATGCCGCGGCCGAGCGCGGCAATGCCGAGCGCGATGGCGAAGACCAGGCCGGTCTCGTGGATGGCGGGGTTGAGGAGGATGCCGCCGGCGGTCGCCAGCAAGGCGACGAAGATCGCGCTCGCCAGGCAATGGACGAGGCACAGGCCCGACAGCCCGATGGCCATCCGGTCGATCGCCCCGCTTTCCGCCCGCACCAACACGCTTCGCAACCTCCTGTTCGCCCCGCTCCTATAAGGCGAGCTGCGTAAAGATACAACATTACATCTTTGAAAAAGTTGCGCGCCCGGCGAGCGCGCCGCGGCCATTGGCTTTCCCGCGCCGCGCGGCCATAGCGCCGCTATGGCCAGCACCGCCGCCGCCCCCGCGCCTCCGCTCCGCACGCCTCGCCCCCGCGCGCTCGCCTGGTGGCTGTTCGCGGTGGCGGCTTTGGTCTTCGCGATGGTCATGGTCGGCGGCATCACCCGGCTGACCGAATCCGGCCTGTCGATCGTCAGGTGGGAGCCCCTCTCCGGCGCGCTGCCGCCGCTCGGCGATGCGGCTTGGCAGAGCGAGTTCGACGCCTACCGCGCCAGCCCGCAATACCGCCTGGTCAATGCCGGCATGACGCTGGCCGATTTCAAGTCGATCTTCTTCTGGGAATATCTCCACCGCCTGCTCGGCCGCGTGATCGGCCTCGCCTTCGCTCTGCCCCTGCTCTGGTTCGCGTGGCGGCGGGCGATCCCGCGCGGCTATGGCTGGAAGCTGGCCGCCATCCTCGCGCTCGGCGGGCTGCAGGGCGCGATCGGCTGGTGGATGGTCGCCTCCGGCCTCGTCGACCGGCCCGAAGTCAGCCATATCCGGCTGGCCATCCACCTGCTCACCGCCCTCGCCATCCTTTCGGCCTGCCTGTGGGTGGGGCTCGATCTTCGCGCCCTCGCCCGCGACCCCGACGCGCCGCCGACGCGGATGCCGACGGCGGGGATCTGGGCACTGTCGGCGCTCGTCCTCCAGCTCATGTACGGCGCCTACGTCGCCGGGCTCGACGCCGGCTTCGCCTATAATAGCTGGCCCAGGATGGGCGCCGACTGGTTCCCCGCCGACGCGCCGATGGCGACGCCCTTCCTCGCCAATTTCGCCGACAATCCGGTGCTCGTGCAGTTCATCCACCGCTGGCTCGCCTGGGGCGTCGCGGCGGCGGTCGGAATGCTCGCCTGGACGGCGTGGCGGGGCGGCCGGCGCGGCCATGCCGCGGCGCTGCTGCTCGCGGTCGGCGGCCAGATCCTGCTCGGCATCGCCACCCTGCTGAGCGGCGTCGACCTGCCGCTCGCGGTGTCGCACCAGGCGATGGCGGTGGTGCTGCTGGCGACCCTGCTGGCAAGCGCGCACCGGCTCGGCGAGCGGGCGGCATGACCGGCTTCGTCACCCTCTACGCGACCTTCGCCGACGCCGAGGAAGCGGCCCGCATCGCCCGCATCCTGGTCGAGGAGCGGCTCGCCGCCTGCGCCAACATCCTCGGGCCGATCCGCTCGATCTACCGCTGGAAGGGCCGGATCGAGGACGGGGCGGAGGTCGCCGCCTTGTTCAAGACGACGGCGACGGCGGCGGACCGCGCCATCGCTCGCCTTGCCGAGCTGCATAGTTTCAAAGTTGCCGCGGCGGCGGCTTTTCCGATTACCCACATCCAGCCGACTTTCGGCGCCTGGATCGCCGCGGAAGTCGAAGGGTAACATTTTACCTTCCGGCAAACGCCCGCTTTTCTTGACTTTCCGCGCTCCTCCTGCCATTCGCCCGCCGTTCGCGCCGCTCCACGGGTAACCCCGAGGGTTCCCATGAAAGTAGTACTTTCATGGGGTCCCATATGGGCGGCGCCGCTCATTTCGAAAGGTCCTTGGCCCCATGAAGGCGCTGATGAAGACCACCAAGTCGGTCAAGCCGGCCGAGGTGGAGAAGAAATGGCATCTCATCGATGCCGACGGGCTGGTGGTCGGGCGGCTCGCCTCGATCGTCGCCAACATATTGCGCGGCAAGCACAAGCCGAGCTTCACCCCTCATGTCGATTGCGGCGACCATGTCGTCATCGTCAACGCCGACAAGGTCAAGTTCACCGGCAAGAAGCTGGCCGACAAGATCTATTACCGCCACACCGGCTATGCCGGCGGCATCAAGGGCGTCACCGCCGGCAAGGTGCTCGAGGGCCGCTTCCCCGAGCGCGTGATCGAGAAAGCGGTCGAGCGGATGATCCCGCGCGGGCCGCTGGGCCGCGACCAGATGCGCGCTTTGCACCTCTACAACGGCACCGAGCATCCGCACGGCGGCCAGAATCCTCAGCCTCTCGACGTCGCGGGCATGAACCGCAAGAACAAGGTGGGTGCCTAATGTCCGACAACCGCCAGTCCCTTTCCGACCTCGCCGAGCTGACCGGCGCCGCCCAGGCCGCGCCGCCGCCCGCCGCCGATGAGGCTCCCGCCGCCGCTGCTGCGGGCGAAGACGCCGGCGCGCCCGCCGAGCCCGACCTTCACGGCGTCTCTACGCAGGGCCCGCAGATCCAGGCCGTGCTGCGCGAGCAGCAGCTCGACAAGCAGGGCCGCGCCTACGCCACCGGCCGCCGCAAGGACGCCGTCGCGCGCGTCTGGCTCAAGCCCGGCTCGGGCAAGATCGTCGTCAACGGCCGCGACCAGGAAGTCTATTTCGCCCGGCCGACCCTGCGCCTGATCATCAACCAGGTGTTCGACGTCACCGACCGCAAGGGCCAGTATGACGTGATCGCGACCGTCAAGGGCGGCGGCCTCTCCGGCCAAGCCGGCGCGGTCCGCCACGGCATCTCGACCGCGCTCACCCGCTACGAGCCGGAGCTGCGCACCGCGGTCAAGCGCGAAGGTTTCCTCTCCCGCGACCCGCGCGTCGTCGAACGCAAGAAGTACGGCAAAGCCAAGGCCCGCCGCAGCTTCCAGTTCTCGAAGCGCTAAACGCGGGGCCGGCGAGCGGGGGAGTCACTCCGCGCGAGGCGGCGCTAGAAGAAAGAAGGCCGTCCGGGCATCCCCGGGCGGCCTTTTCGCGAGCGGGGCGAAGCCGTTGCCGTGAAGTGGGCACCGGACACGGCTGCCTTTGCGCCAATTGCCGCGCTTCGGCACCGCAGGCGGTATCCCGAAACCCGCCGTCGCTGCTGTCACCCGGCGCAGCCTAGGTCTTTCGAAGCTTGTAAATGAGGCGGCAGTAGATGAAACGGGGCCAGGGCCGATCGGAACCTCGGCCCTCGGGGGGCGAGATAGGTGAGTGGACCGAAACGGCAGGTACCGGCACTGACTGTCAGCCAGTGGTTGCCGGGCTGGGAGAAGATCGACTTCGACGCGGACGAGCACCGCGCCAAGCCCGAAAAGCATTTTTATCTGATCTCACTCCCTGCACGCGAGCTACGCAGCCTCTCGGGCATCGTGCGTCGTGTCGCAAAGGACGCGGCGCCGCGAACGGAGGATCTTGGGATCCAGCGCCAGCATGACCCCGAGCGTTCGGAAGAGATCGGTCGCTTTGTCGAGTTCGGTTTTCCTTGGTCGACGCTGAGCCAGGCGAAGCGCGCTAGCGCTGAGTTCAACGATCTGCGCAAGCCGGGCTGGCTGCCGACGGCTATCGTTCTCAACATCCTGGTGAAGGGTGCCGCCCGTAACGGCAGCACGGTGGCGGACGCAGATCTCGCCTCGATTGTCCACGTCGATGGGCAGCCTCGCCTCCAGCTTCCTTACGACAAATGGAGCGCCGATTGGACGCCCTCCCGGCTGCCGCCGTTTGAGGTGATCGATGGCCAACACCGGCTTTGGGCGTTTGATGGCGCCTCGAAGCTCGAGAATTTTCAGCTGCCGGTCGTAGCTTTTGTGGGCCTCGACATCAGCTGGCAGGCGTATCTGTTCTGGACGATTAATATCAAGCCCAAGCGGATCAATCCGAGCTTGGCGTTCGATCTTTATCCGCTTTTGCGCAACGAGGATTGGCTCGATCGAGCCGAAGGGCACCTGATCTATCGGGAAACCCGGGCGCAAGAGCTCACCGAAATTCTGTGGTCCTATCCCGACAGCCCTTGGTACGACCGGATCAACATGCTGGGCGAGCGGCAGAACCGGTGGGTCACGCAAAGCGCTTGGATCAAGTCGCTGACCGCGAGCTTTATTCGATCTTGGGACCGGCGTTCCGGCACGAGCGGTGGACTGTTCGGCGGCCGGTCGAAGAACGAGGGTGAAGTGCTCGGCTGGAGCCGCGCCCAGCAGGCCGCGTTCTTGATCTTCGCATGGCGCAAGTTCGCGGATGCGGTTGCCGCCTCGAGAGAGGCGTGGGCCGAAGATCTACGGCATCCGCCGAAGGCCGGCGATGACAAGGCACCGCGTCCCGATGATGTGAAGTCCGGCGACGATCTCGCCTTCTTCGGCACCCATTCGCTGATCACGACCGATCAGGGCGTGCGCGGCTTCCTGCATGTCATCAACGACCTCTGCTATCAGCGAGCGAGCGCGCTCAAACTGAATGTCTGGCGACCCGACGAGCAATCGAGCGCCGATCCTGTCGCAGCCGTCGAGAGCGCCCTTAACAGTCTGGCCTCGCAAGAGTTTGCGGGCTTCGTCACTTCGATCGGCAATTCGCTGGCATCCTTTGACTGGCGGACCAGTTCGACGCCGGATCTCGATGAGCCGAAGCGGCGCGCCAAGCTCGTTTTTCGGGGGAGCGGCGGCTATAAGGAATTGCGGACCCAGCTGCTCGAACACCTGTCCTTGTCTACCGGGGATCTCGGCGAGGTCGCCCAACGATTGCTCGGCCGTTCATGACGGTGGCGCTTGACGCCCTCGACAAGGCCGCAATCAACGCTCTGATGCGCTCGCAGATGGAGCTGACGACTGCGGGCCTCAAGCCGTTCCTCAAACGCTCAACTTGGATCGGCAAGTCCAACCATTATCGGCAGGACGTCGTCGCCCGGCTAAAGGGGCCATTGCCTGCCACCGCCGAACGCAAACGCAATCTCGCTCAATATATCGCCGCCAGTGTTGCTCTCCACTCCAACGACGGCTGGAGCTACCTCGGCCGATCGGTTGCGTGCCTACTCGCCGGGGACACCCACCGCGCGCTGCATCTCGCTTATTATGCCGAATTGCGTGCTGCGATGTCGCTGCTCGCAAGCGCCGGGATCGGCATCTTTGACCGGAAGCATTTTATCGTGCCGGCAGCAAATACGACGAGCAAGCTGAGCTTCCGTCAAGGCACACATATGATTGCCTGGCTAGCGCTTGAGGAGTGGTCGCAGCAGCCTGCCTCGGGTGCGTTGTTCGCGCAGTTGATCCGTCCTGAGGGGCGGACCCTCGATGAATGGTTTCATGCGCAGGGTGGCGCCGGGACGCTCACGCCGCAGGCGAAGGCGTGGTTCATGCAGTGGGGCATGGATCTTGGGCTGGCGACGAAGGACCGCGACGCGCGCAACGAATCGAGCTATCGGCCGGACGGCTTGCCCGCGACTTGGGAAATGAACGCCAAAGAGGGATTTGAGTTCGTTCGCGACATGTGGAGCACGCTGGAGCCGAGTACGACCTCGAGCTTCGAGCAGATCGACCGTCATATTCTGCGGCTGGCGGTGGAACGTTATTATCTGGGCCTAACCGGGAAGGTCGCGAGCGCTGCCGATCCCGCCTTCGTCGCGCTGGTGGACGGGACGGTCTCGGCGCAGAGCCTGGCCACCAGCACGGAGGACCGGCTGAAGAAGTTTCTGCTGAGGCAGAGCGCGGCCGATGACCCGCTGATCTTTCACTATTCGGGGGTGGCCCCAGGTGCACCGCAGACAGATGCCTTCGCGGTGATGTCGCGCGCGGTGCTGCTACTGCGCGTCGCGACAGGCTCGGCCCACGACCTGCTGCACCAGGCCGGTTTCGATGCGGCGGCGCTCTCGTTCTGGTGGCAGAAGCTCGGTGAAGCGCGCGGCTTGTGGAAGCCCGGCGTGCCGCCGGCAGCACTCGCTGACCTGTGGGCCGACATCGAAGATGGGCTGCGCGAGGCGGAGGAAATCGAAGCTCAGGACCCCGCGAGCTTTGAGACGATGAACGGCGTCGCCTATGGGAGTTTAGGCCGACTAAACGTTCTGGCGAGCCATGAGCGCGTCGGTCTCTGGGGCCTGTGCCCAGCATGAGCGAGACGGCCCCACCCACCGACAGCACGCCAGTGCCGACACTGGCGCCCTTCCTCAAATGGGCAGGCGGAAAGCGCTGGTTTGCGGACCGGTGTCTCCACCTGATCCCGCGAGACTATCGCCGTTATGTCGAGCCATTTCTCGGAAGCGGGGCGATGTTTTTCGCGCTACGGCCCGCTGAAGCGCTCCTATCGGATGTCAATCCGGACCTGATCAACTGCTACCGTACAATCCGGGCTGCGCCGAAAGACATCGCTCGGCGCCTAGCTGAGCATCATCGGCTGCACGACAAGGCACATTACTACAATACGAGAGCAGCAAAGCCTGAGGATCCCCTCGATCGCGCGGCGTGGTTTATTTACTTGAACCGGACGTGCTGGAATGGTCTCTATCGGGTCAATCGCAAGAATGAGTTCAACGTGCCGATCGGCACAAAGAACAGCGTCGTGTTGCCGAATGATGACTTTGAGGGGGCAAGCCGGATACTCTCTGGCATCGAGATCTTACATCAGGATTTCGAAGCGACTCTCGATTCAGCGAAGGATGGCGACTTCGTGTTCGTCGATCCGCCGTACACCGTGAAGCACAATCTCAACGGGTTCCTTAAATATAACCATAAGATCTTCTCCTGGGCGGACCAACTACGCTTGCGCGATGCCGTTGTCCGGGCCGCCGCGCGTGGCGCTCGGATATTGGTGACGAACGCTAACCACGCCTCGGTTCGCCAAATATATGCGGGCGTGGGACGGCAACAGGTCGTCGGACGCGCAAGCGTCCTCGCTGCGAGCGCAGCGCACCGGAGCAGAACTGAGGAGTTAGTGATTCAGACGTGGCTCGACGCACGCATGGGCGACGTGACTAAGCGCTGCCAGATCGACCCGAAGGCACGCGCCCGGCCGGGTGAGCAGCCAGAAGCAAAGTAGGCGGCACGCCTGGGGGCCGCCAGGCGCGACCGCATCGCCGGAAAGCAGACGCTCACCGGCGTTCCGGAACGTCCGTTTACGACCCATTTCGGACATTCGGATCAGCGGAGCAGAAGCCGAAAAACCTAAAAAGCCGAAGCCCCGAACCCATGGCTGGTACCAAACTTCCGGACGCTACCGCAACTCTTCGCGGCGCGGCCCGAACCAGCGTTTGAACCCGCGCGGCGGCTGTGTAAGCTGGGCGCGCGGGCCTTCGGTGCGGGTGCCGGCAGGAAGGCCGCGCGGGTGGGAGATTGGCATGTTGTCTGCGCTGTTTCTGGGGCTCCTCGCCGCCGCCGGCGGTGACGCGGGCGCGCTCGTCGCCGAGCCTTGCCGCTTCCCGGTCGCGGCCGAGCTCAAGGCGCGGACGCGATGCTATCGGCTCTCGGTGCCGCGAAGCTACGAGCGGCCGGGCGAAGGCGCCTTCGAGCTCGCGGTGGCGGTGCAGAAAGCCGCCGTCCCCGTCCCGGGGCGGCGTCCCTTGCTCGTCCTCCATGGGGGGCCGGGCGGGCGCGGCGCCGTCGCCGGATTTGGACGGGTCCGCGACCCGTTCGCGCAAGGGGTCGACACGATCACCTTCGATCAGCGCGGCAACGGCCTGTCGCAGCCGACCCTGTGCGCCGACATAAAGTCGACCACCCGCGAGGCCATCGCCGGGCCGGGCGACGCCCTCTCCACCGCCTGGCGAATGAACGAGCCCTATGCCCGCTGCCGGGCGCGCTTCGCCGGCGCGGGCATACGCCCCGAACATTTCGGGACGCGGGTCACCACCCTGGATGCGGAGCGGCTGCGGCGCGCGCTCGGCATCGCCCAATGGGACATCATCAGCGTCAGCTACGGCACCCTGGTCGCGCTCGACATGATGGCCGCGAATCCAGGCTCGATCGGGTCCGTCGTGCTCGATTCTCCCGTTGGGCTGGTACCGGACGCGCAGACCGAAGCCGCGGCGTTCGAGCAGCCGGTCCTCAACCTGTTCGCCGCCTGCGCGGCCCAGCCGGCCTGCAACGGCGCCTATCCGCGGCTGGCGCAGGATTATCGCGCCACCTTCGCGATGCTCGATGCGCAGCCGCTCGCCATGGCCCTGGATCCGGCCGCCACCGGAGGGCTTGCCCAGGCCGACATCAACGGCATCGAGCTCGAATATCTGCTGCGGCGGCTGATGCGCAGCAGCGCCGGTCTGGGGTCGATCCCTCGCATCCTGCAAGCCGCGCGCGCGCGGGACGTCGCGCCTATCCGCCCGCTGGTGCAGGCCGCCCTGGCCGTCGTCCCGGAGGACAATTCGCTCGGGCGGCCCGCGATCATGTGCCACGACATTCCCGAACTGCACGCGGTGAGCCCGCCCGTTCGCGCCATCGATCTCGGGCAGTTGTTCGGTATCTGCCCGATATGGGGCGCGGCGGGCCCCGGCCCCCGCTTTCCAGGACGAGCGAGGTCCGACGTGCTGATGCTGGTCGGCGCGCTCGACCCCTTGTACGAACCCGCCCTCGTCCGCTCGATCCAGGCGCGGCTCGGGCAGAAGGCACGGCTTGCCCTGTTCCCGGCGGCGACCCACGCCGTCTGGTCTCCCGGCTGCGCCCAGAGAATCGTGGCCGCCTTCTTCGCCGCGCCCTCGGCCGCGCCGGACACCGCCTGCATCGCCGCGATGCCGCCGATCGATTTCCTGATAGGCGGCCCGTCAGGGAACGGCGCGCCGGCTTCCGCGGCCAGCGGGTCGCACCCGTGACAGGGGAAAAGGTCGAAGAGGGAGCAAGGGCTTCATAGGACGGCGCGGGTGTTCAGCAATGGCCTCAAAGGCCGGTCGGCTACGCTCCGCGCCCATTCAGTTCCCCCCTCAGTTGCGTCAGGGCCGCCGATGACGGTGAATGTCTGCCAAGGGTGGAAGGCGGTCCTTCCGGTTAGCCCGCATGCCAGAGTAGCTGTCCCGTCTCTGGTGCGGCCAGGCTCCCGACTTCGGACGTCAAAAAGAAGTCGATGCTGGCTCCTTCAAGCCTCGGCGAGATGTTGGTGGTGAGGTGCTCGTAGTCCTCACCTTCGTCCATTCCCCAAGCTATGTTCAATACCGTCAGCACCCGACCATCATCCATGACGACAGCGGTCGGTCGTCCATCGCGGCTGCGCAGGATCGGCACTATCTCGGCTGCTCGGCTAGGGGAAGCGGCGTTCATCGGTGAGGAATAGCAGCGCAGCCGAACGTCTGGAAAGGGTCGGAAGCGGACCCAGGCAGCCGGCAGCCGGCAGCCCCGGGTTGCTGCTCCGGCCACAGGCCCCGGGCGTCCGATGTCGAAGATCGGCACCACGCGATCCTCCGCGATGAGCGCTCCCGGCCATTCTTGACTCCGCCGGCCCCGCGAGTCACCTTTCCGCCTCATCAAAATGGGGGAGCAGTCATGGACGGGATACCGGGCGAAACGGTGCCGTTCGATTGGCTGGGCGACGGGCTGCCCATGCTCGTGCTGCTGCTGGCGGCGGTGTGGGTCGTCCATCGCGTCCGCACCCGCGCGGCGCGGGCCGCCGCGGCCCCGTCGCTCAGCCGGCGAGGCTGGAAAGGCTTTGCCACGCGCCTTCGTCGAGGGCGCAGCCCGGCGTGACGGCAAAGGCGGCGATCGGGTGGCGGGGCAGCCGGTAGCCCACCCGCCGGAGCTCGCGTTCGACATAATATTCGAGCAGGGGGCGCAGCTTGGGAGCGCGATCGTAGCGGCGGCCGCGATAGACGTAGCGCAGCGGCCCGACCGGCCGCGCCATCTCGGCGTAGACGTCGGCATAGGTGCCGTAGGGCGTATAGTCGCCCAGCAGGACATGGCATGCGCCCCGGCGGCCGCGCAGCGGCCCGGCGGGATCCTTCCAGACGGTGTAGCCCTGGGCGCGCAGCAATCCCGCCGCCGCCTGGCGGAACGGCCCGAGGTCCGGCTCGGGCACCGCCCTGTTGCTGGCAAGCTTGGCGCCGATCCCCAGCGTTAGGAGGGCCGCGAAGAGGAGGCTAGAGGTGGAGGATTTCACGTCGCGCCCCCACGAAGCAGACCATGCCGACGAGGGCGAGGCTCGCCCAGGCCGCGATATGCCATCCGTAACCGTAATGGATTGCGGCGAGGTGCCCGGGGAATTCGATCATCGCGCCCATCCGCAGCACGTTGACCGTCACCGTCGCGACGAGCGCGAGCAGGAGGGTGGAAGCGGCGCGGCGATCGAAGCGGACGCCGTAATATTGGTTGACCGTCGCCCAGAACAGCAAAGCGATCGACAGGCCCTGCCACGACGAGCAGCCGGGCGCGACGATGATCCGCCCGGTCCCGTCGACGAAGGAAATGAGATTGCCGGTCTGGCGGCTGCCGAACGCCGCGCCGACCAGCCAGGCGTCGATGTCGAGCAGCGGGCGGCTGAACAAGGCCAGGAAGACGCGGCCCCAGATCAGGGTGCCGGTCAAGGCGAGGCAGATGATGCCCGAGCGGGAGAGAGACGAGCCCCGGGGCGAGGTCGCGATCATGTAGCAAGCGAGGAACGTCAGCGCGACGGCGCTGGCCGGCCCCAGCGGCACCAGGGTCGCCAGCCCCACCATGGCCGCGACGCCCCAGTCGCGCCGGGTCGGGGCCTGGCGGTCGCGCTCCGTGGCGAGGAGCGCGAGCGAAGCGGCCGTCGCGAGCCACGCGACCGCGCTGACCCCGAAAAGGGAGAAAAGGGCGTAAGCGGGCCCGCGCTCCGTCCAGGTGCGGATGCCGACCGCGACGAAGCTGTTGAGCGCGCCGGCCGCGACGAGCCAGAAGAACAGGCCTCCCCGTGCCAGCGGCGCGGCGCCGAAAAGGCGATCGCCGACCGGCCCACTTGCGCTCACGGCGCTCTCCCCCGCCTCCAGTTGATCCTCCCCTCGAGCGCTCAATCCGAGAATAGCAAGGTAAGCTCGCGTCTCTCCTCAACGGTCAGCTCGGGGCGCCAGATGTCGAAGATCAGCACCACGCGATCCTCCGGGCCGTCGTTCCAGGCTTCGTGCTCGATCGTGTCGTCGAAGATCAGCAGCTTGCCCACTTGCCATTCGCGGACCTCGTCGCCGACCCGGAAGCGGCAGCCGGGCGGGACGATCAGCGGCAGGTGGCAGATGAGATGCGTGTCGTACATGCCGGTATGGGCGCCGATATGGGCCCCGGCCTTCAACAAGGAGAAGACCGCGCTCGGCCCCCAGCCGGGGACGCGCGGGACGGGGGCGTGCCGCAGCAAGGTGTCCCAGGTGCGCGGGCAGCTTTTGACATGCTTGGGGTCCAGCCAGCCTTGCTCGCACAAGGCCAGCACGCCCCAGTCCCCGCCGTCGCGCAGCGCCTTGCCGACGCCCAGCGGCATGCCGTCGGCGTTGCGGGCGAAGGGCCGAAGCGCGTCCTGGCCCTTGGCGAGCAGCCCGGCCAGCTCCTCGCGTATGGCCGCGGTGGCCGCCTCGATCGCCGGGGCCCAGGCGAATTGAGCCGGGTCGTAGAAGGGGATGTGCGGCAATCCCAAATAATGAAAATGGGTCGGATCCTGGGGATAAGGCAAAGCCGGATCCTCGGCAGGGAATGGCGCCCGGCCGGCCGCGAGCTCGAGCGAGGCGCGCAGGCGCGGGCTCCATCGCTCGGGCGGCAATCCTCGGGCGGTGAGCCGCGCTTCGCGCCTCGCATGAGCGCGTGCCGCCGCCTCGCCGAGGGCCAGCTCGGCCCGCCGCAGCTCGGCCGCCTCCTCCCCGGACAAGGGCCGATCCCCGGCGATCCGCAGGGCGCGCCGGTAGAAATAGCAGGCCAGGGCGTCGTCCCCGGCCCGCACCCGGCAATCCGCCTTGCGGATGTTGAGCAGCAGCGAGTGCGGCTCGGCCTCGAGCAGCCGGTTGAGCGCGAGCTCGCTCGCCGAGCCTGACGCGGTGTCTGCTGCAGGATCGAGAGGCGGGCCGGCACCGCCCTCGCCAAGCGCCGCGCTGCCGACAGGTTCAACGCCGTCGGTGATGTGTGGCGCCATAAGAACTCCCCGCACGAGCGTTTAACAAGCGCTCCCGCGGGCGCCAAGTGCCGACGCCGCTTTCCGCCCATTGCGAACATCGCGCCGCGGCGGCACCATCGAGGCATGCGGACGATGCCTGCCACGTTCCTCACATTCGTCGCGTTGGGATGCAGCGCCCCCCAGCCGTCGCCCGAGGTCGACCGAATCGAGCTCAGGCTTTCCGGCTGGTCTGCCGTGGAGGTTGAAGTGAACAAGCGAGGCGAAGGAAAATATCATCTGAGCGAGCCGCCGCCGCACGGAAAGGACGGCTCCTTCTCCCTCCAGCCGCGGCAATTCGCTCTTCTGGTCGCACGTCTGCGGCCGTTTCAGCGACAGGCTGTGCCGCTCACCGCCAGGAGCGCGCAAGAGCTGATCGACAGGACCTGCCCCCAAGGCGTGCCGTTCGTCACGGACGCGGGCGCCGTCTGGGTCCACTGGACCGGGCCCGGTCTGGACCGGCACTATCTCGCGGACCTCGGTTGCGATGCGAAGCGCAACGCAGCCCGAAACAAGGAGCTGCTTGACGCCTTGAAGAGCCTGCCCGTGCCGCTCGGCCGGTGACCAGCCGAATTCGCTTTCCACCTCTCGTGCCTCAGAAGTCGTCCAGGCCGGCGTCGCGCGCGCTGAGATACTCGAGCCGTTCGACGTGCAGAGCCGGGTTGCGGCCATCGCCGAACCTCGTTTGCGTCCAGCCGACGGTCCCGACGAGGATGGCGCGCCTGGGCCCAAGGCTCGTCGCGAAGGCTCTTCGCCCGGCCGGATCGCCGAGCACGCGGTCGATCCAGAGGCCAAGTTGCGCATCGCGTCGGCACTCGCGTCGCCTGCCGACAAGGGCGAAACCATGGCTGCCCAGATTGAAGACATAGCCTTGGACGCGGACCCGGCTTCCCGTCAAAGCGGGCGCACGCTCCGCGACGTCGCAGACGGAAACAGCCTTCGGCCGGGCGGCTACGGATGCCGTCCCTTCGATGAGCCCCGCCGCCATGAGCGCACCGATGAGGAGCTGCCGCATGGGAGGAACAAAAGCCGCAAACGGCAACAGGCGCAATGCCTCCTCTCGCGCAAAGCGTCGCGCGCGAAGCCGGAGGGCGCTAGGCTCGCGCCCATGGACGACCCGGCCGACGATCCCCATGCGCGCATCGCCGCTTTCCTCGCCGGGATCGGCATCACGCTGCGCGCCGGGTTGGTCGGCGAGGGCAGCTTTCTTCCCGGCGTGACGACCGAGGGCGGCGCGATCGTCTACGATCCGTCGCGCCCCTACCATCCCGGCGACCTGCTGCACGAGGCCGGGCACGTCGCCGTCACCGAGCCGGAGCGGCGAGGAGCGCTCGGCGGCACGATGGAGGATGGCGGCGGGGAGGAGATGGCGGCGATCGCCTGGTCCTACGCGGCGGCGCGGCACATCGGGCTCGACCCGAGCATCGTCTTCCACGAGGCGGGCTACAAAGGCGGCGGGGCGGCGCTGGTCGAGGCGTTCGAGGCCGGGACAGGGTGCGGCGTGCCGTTGCTCGCCTGGTACGGCCTCACCGACGCGGCGAGCTTCCCCAGGATGGAGCGCTGGCTGCGCTAGTCGGGCTCTGGCCTCAGCGGTTGACGGTCTCCATGCCGCGGGCGTGGTAGCGCGGGCCCGAGGCGGCGCCGGGCGGCAGGATGCGGTCGAGCTGGTCCAAGTCCTCCCCGGACAGGCTGAGCGCCAGCGCGTCGATATTCTGGTCGAGCCAGGCGCGGCGCTTGGTGCCGGGGATCGGCACGATGTCGTCGCCTCGCGCGAGCACCCAGGCGAGCGCGAGCTGCGCGGCGGTGGCCCCTTTCTCCGCCGCCATCGCCTCGATCTCGCGGACCAGCGCGATGTTTCGCTCGAAATTCTCGCCGGTGAAGCGCGGGTGGAAGCGGCGGAAATCGTCGTCGGGGAAATCCTCGGGCCGGCGGATCTGGCCGGTGAGGAAGCCGCGGCCGAGCGGCGAATAAGCGACGAAGCCGATGCCGAGCTCGCGGACGGTCGGCAATATCTCGTCCTCCACGTCGCGGCTCCACAGCGAATATTCGGTCTGGAGGGCCGTGATCGGATGGACGGCGTGGGCGCGGCGGATCGTCGCCGGCGCGGCTTCCGAGAGGCCGAGGAAGCGCACCTTGCCGGCCGCGACCAGCTCCGCCATCGCGCCGACCGTCTCCTCGATCGGCACCTCGGGATCGACCCGGTGCTGGTAATAGAGGTCGATCGTGTCGACGCCGAGCCGCTTCAGGCTCGCCTCGCAGGCCGAGCGGACATAGTCCGGCCGGCCGCAGACGCCGGCGAAGCTGCCGTCGGCGCCCCGGACGCTGCCGAACTTGGTGGCGAGGAACGCCTCGTCCCGCCGCCCGGCGAGGGCGCGGCCGACCAGCTCCTCGTTGCGGCCGACGCCGTACATGTCGGCGGTGTCGAGGAAGGTCACGCCGCGCTCGAGCGCGCGGCCGATGGTGGCGAGCGACTCGGCTTCGTCGCCGGCGCCGTAGAATTCCGACATGCCCATGCAGCCGAGGCCGATCGCCGACACGTGCGGCCCCTCGCGGCCCAGCCGCCTCGTTGCAACCGCCATCCCGCGTCTCCTCTCATCGCTCGACCGATCGGGCGTTCATTAGACGCTCGCGCGCGGCGCGCAATGTCGAGTGGCCGACAGACAAGGTGTTGCCAATGCGTTACAACATCGGCTTGGGGAGGAGCCCGTCCGTGGGGGCTGGGGCCAATGAGTGGGGGAATCGTGCCCAATTCGCTGCTTGACGCCCAGAACGGGCCCTCGTCCGCGCTCGCCGCCCATTTCGCGAGCAACCGGCTGCTTTCGACCTTCAGCCCGGCCGACCGCGCCTTGGTCGAAAGCCATGCGACCGCGGTCGAGCTGAAGCGCGGCGAAATCCTCTTCGAATCGGGGAGCGAGGTCCCCGCGACTCACTTCCCGTTCGCCGGTACGGTGGTGGCGCTGGTCGTCGGCCTCGTCGACGGCCGCACCGTCGAAGTGGCGACGATCGGCAAGGAAGGCGCCGTCGGGGGCATCGTCAGCGGCGGCCGCGCGCCCGCTTTCGCCCACGCCGTCGTCCAGGCGCCCGGCACGGCGCTCAAGATCGAGCTCAAGGCGCTCGAAGAGGCCAAGGCCCGCTCGCTTTACATACGCGACCTGTTCGCCCGCTATTCGGACGCTCTGCTCGCCCAGGTGATGCAGTCGGTCGCGTGCAATGCCTTCCACCCGCTCGAGGCGCGCTGCTGCCGCTGGCTGCTGACCGCGCAGGACCGCGCCGGCGCCGGCGACATTCCGCTCACCCAGGAATATCTCGCCGAGATGCTGGGCGTGCAGCGCACCACGGTGAGCGCGGTGGCGCGCGCGCTGCAGGACCAGGCCTTGATCCGCTACCGACGCGGCTCGATCCGCATCCTCGACCGTGCCGCGATCGAGCACCGCGCCTGCGAATGCTATGCCGCGGTCGAGCGCCACTTCCGCGAAGTGCTGCCCGAGGTCCGCCCGCAGAAGATCGCCGATTCGGGAAGCGGCGATTGAAGGCGCACGCATCGGCGGCCGTGGACGAGCGGACAGCGGCACATGCGGGCGGCGAGATCGACGCCGACTCGATCCGCCTGCTCGAGCTGCGCCACCGCATCAAGAATCTGCTCGCCGTCGTCCAGGCGGTCGCCAACCAGACGCTGCGGAGCGGCCGCACGGTCGAGGAATCGCGCCAGGCGCTGAACGGGCGGCTGGCGGCGATGGGCGAGGCGGTCGACATGCTGCTGCGCACCGCCTGGAGCGAAGGCGGCCTGCGCGAGCTGATCGAGCGGGCGCTGGTCGGCGAGACCGACCGGGTCGTGCTGGACGGGCCGGACCTGGTGCTCGGCCCCGACGCGGTGATGGCGCTGAGCCTCGTCTTCCACGAGCTCGAGAGCAATTCGATGAAATATGGCGCGCTCTCCGCGGCGGCCGGGCGGGTGGCGATCGGCTGGCGGGTCGAGGACGGCCGGCTGTCGCTCACCTGGGAGGAGCGAGACGGGCCACCCTGCGCGCCGCCGCTGCGCCAGGGCTTCGGCAGCCGGATGATCGCCAAGCTGGTCGGCGGCCGCTTCCGGGGCAAATCGGAGACCGAATACCGGGCCGACGGGCTCAGGTGGACGCTGACCGCGCCGCTTTCCGGCCTCGCCGCCTGACCCTGGGCGCCGGATCGGCGATGCCGAGCCATTCCTGCCAGACCAGCAGCATCGCCGCCATCAGCGCCGGGCCGATGAACAGGCCGACCAGCCCGAAGCTCTCCAGCCCGCCGAAGGTCGCGACGAAGGCCCAGAGGAAAGGCAGGCGCACCGTATTGCCGATGAGGGCGGGCTGGACGAAATTGTCGCCGATCAGCATCACCGCGGCACCGAACGCGACGAGGATTCCCGCGGCGACGGCGTGGCCGCCCGCGAGCAGCACGATCGCCGCCACGCCGAACGCGAACCAGGCGCCGAAGGGGAGCATGGCGAAGGCGATGGTCGCCACCGCGAACAGCACCGGCCGCGGCACCCCGAGCAAGGCGTAGGCGAAGCCGATCAGACTGCCCTCGCCGATCGCCACGAAGACCGTGCCGTTGACCGCGCCGCGCACCGCTTCGCCGAGGCGGACGACGAAGCGCTCGCCGAAATCGCCGTAGAAGCGCCGCGCCGTCGCCACCGATTCGCCGGCCAGCCGCTCGCCGTCACGCAGCATCAGGAACAAAGCGAGCAGGGTGACGAGGAAGAACATCGATCGCGCCGCGACCTGCGCCGCCACCGCGCCGGTCCATTTCGCCACCGCCGCGGCGTCGACCTGGCCGAGCAATTCGGCGGCGCCGCGCGGATCGGCGAGGTTGGCGCGCCACCAGCCGAGCGCGCGGCCGCCGAGTATCGGCAGGCCGCCGAGCCAGGACGGCGGCGGCACGCCCTGCTTCTGGGCCGCGCCCACCCAGTCGAGCGCCGCCTGGCTGTCGCGCGCCGCCTCGATCGCGACGATGCCGAGCGGCAGCATCAAAACGAGGCCGGTGGCGAGCGTGAAGGCGAGCGGCAGGAGGATGCGGCGCGGCGCCGCCTCGCCGCGCGGCGGCGCCCCGCGGCGGTAGAGCGGCCAGAGCGCGACCGCCATGGTGCCGGCCCAGACCAATTGGAGCAGGAAGCTGCGCGCCATCCACAAAGCGACGAGGGTGAGGAGGAAAGCGAGCAGGCGCAGTTGGCGAAGGTGCCGCGCATCCCCCTTTTCCTCGGGCAACATCGGGTCCATCCATGCCTCCGCTTGGTCCTCCGCGCAGCATGGGCCGGGGAGCGAGCGGAACGCAACTTTACGCCGTCGCGTGTGACGGAAACGGGACTTTTGGGGTGACGATGATGATCTTCCTGCTCGCCGCGCTCGCCGCCGCCCAGCCGGCCGACGGCGATGGCGCGGGTCGCGCGCATGTGCGCGGCGGCCTGTTCCTGAGCCCGATGGGCGAGCCGTTCCGTTCCGAGGACCCGGCAGCGGACAATGTCGGCGCCTGGTTCGCCCGCGCCGACGCCGACCGCGACGGGGCGCTCAGCCTCGCCGAGATGGAGGCCGACGCCGGCCGCTTCTTCACCGCGCTCGACACCAATCGCGACGGCGAGCTGGGGCCGGAGGAAGTCTCGGCCTACGAGATGAACGTCGCGCCCGAAGTGCAATTGGGCATGCAGATGCGGGCGCGCTTCGGCGGACCCGGCGAGCGGCGCCACCGGGGCGGGCGGCCGGGACGGTCCGAATATGACGAGGGGCTGGAAGGCGCCGGGCGCTTTTCCTTCCTCAACATACCCGAGCCGGTCATCTCCGCCGACGCCGACTTCAACCGCGGCGTCTCGCGCGCCGAGTTCCTGCGGGCGGCGGGCCAGCGCTTCGTGACGCTCGACGCGGACAAGAACGGGCGGCTGACCCGCGCCGAGCTGCCCGCGCTCCCCGAGCGCCGCGGCGGCAAGCGCAAGGGCAAGGCGCCGCCGCCGCGCCGTGCCGAGGGCACGCCGCTGCCCGAGGATTGAGGCTCAGTCGACCACCACCGGCGGGCCGCCGGCCTGGCGGCGGGCAGGGCGGAGCAGCCAGACGAACGGCATCGCCGCCAGCGTCACCCACATCATCGCGTAGAAATCGTCGAGATAGGCGATCATCAGCGCCTGCCGGCTGATCTCGCCGTTCAGCATCGCCATCACCGTGTCGGCCGCCCCGCCGACCTGCGAGAGCATGTTCTGCGCCCCGGCCGGGATCGCCGCCCAATTGATATGGCCGATAAGGTCCTCGTGGCTCACCTGCGCGTTGCGGGCGAGGAGGAAGGTGACGACGGAAATGCCGACCGAACCGCCGATGTTGCGAGCCAGGTTGAGCAAAGAGGCGCCCGTCGTGCGGTAGCTCGCCGGCAGCGAGGCGAAGGCGAGCGCCTGGAGCGGCACGAAGATGAACCCGAGGCCGAGCCCCTGGACCAGGCCGGAGACGATGATCGGCCGCGAGCCCATGACGAGGGTGAAGCCCGACATCTGCCAGAGCGACAGAGCGAGGCAGCCGATGCCGCCGAAGATCAGCAGGCGCGCGTCGACCCTGCCGGTGAGCCGCCCCGCCAGCATCATCGAGACGAGCGTCCCGATCCCGCGCGGCGCGGTGAGGAAGCCCGAATCGAGCACCGAATAGCCGAACAGGGTCTGGAGCAGAGGCGGCAGCAGCGCGAGGCCGGCGAGCAGCAGCACGCCGGTCACCGCCATGAAGGCGAGCGCGAAGGCGAAATTCCGGTCGATGAACATCCTCGGGTCGAACAAGGGCTGCTTGCCGGTGGCGAGGTGGACGACGAACATCCACGCGCCCGAGACGGCGAGCGCCAGCTCGATCCACACTTCCCAGCTGTCGAACCAGTCGAGCTGCTCGCCGCGATCGAGCATGAGCTGCAGGCCGCCCAGAGCCAAAGCGAGGAGGAAGAAGCCGAACAGATCGAACCGCCTTCTCACCACCTCCCCCTTCGGCATGAAGCGGATGAGCAGGAAGGTGCAGACGATGCCGACCGGCAGATTGACCAGGAACACCCAGCGCCAATTGTAATTCTCGGTCAGCCAGCCGCCGAGCACCGGGCCGAGGATCGGGCCGATCATCACGCCCATGCCGAACATCGCCATCGCCCGCGCGTGCTTGGCGGGCGGGTTGATGTCGAACATCACCGCCTGGGCGATCGGCACCAGGAAGGCGCCCGACACGCCCTGCAAGGCCCG
>JBJMTY010000210.1:0-12302 GCA_045811445.1 Allosphingosinicella sp.
AGGGCTGCGCTCCGTGCTTGCCGAGGCCAAGTCGGCCGACATCGTGGTCAAGGCCAGCGGGGTGGGCGTGTTCGACGCCGAGCTGCTCGAAGGAATCGTGCGGGAGGCGCGATCGGACGCGCTGAAGATCTTCTGGGACGTCGACGCCGCGGCCACGCTCGACGAGATGTCCGGCGACGAGGGCCATGTGGTGCGCCGGATGCTGCCGGCGCTCGACATGGTGCTGACCTATGGCGGCGGCCCGCCGGGGGTCGTCGCCTATAGCCGCCATGGGGCGCGCGATTGCGTGCCGGTCTACAACGCCCTCGATCCGCAGACCCACTTTCCCGGCGAGCGCGACCCCATGTTTGAGGCCGACCTCGCCTTCCTCGGCAACCGGCTCCCCGACCGCGAGGCGCGGGTGGAGGAATTCTTCCTCGATGCCGCCGCGAGGCTTCCGGAGCGAAGCTTCCTGATCGGCGGCAACGGCTGGGAAACCAAGGCGATGCCGGCCAACGTCCGCCACCTCGGCCACGTCTACACGCACCAGCACAATGCCTTCAATTCGACGCCGCTGGCGGTGCTCAACGTCGCCCGCGACAGCATGGCCAGCGTCGGCTTCTCGCCGGCCACCCGGGTGTTCGAGGCGGCCGGGGCGGCGGCCTGCCTGATCACTGACGCGTGGGAAGGGATCGAGATGTTCCTGAAGCCGGGCGAGGAGGTGCTGGTCGCCCGCGACGGCCGCGACGTCGCGGAGCATGTCGCCGCGCTGACGCCGGAGCGGGCCCGCGAGATCGGGGCGGCGGCGCTCCGCCGCGTGCTCTCCGAGCATAGCTATGCGCATCGGGGCGCGCTGGTCGACACGCTGTTTCGTCAGGCGCGCGCGCCGGAAAGGAGCGCGGCATGAAGCTGGTTGTGCTCGGCCTCAGCCTGTCTTCGTCCTGGGGCAACGGCCACGCCACCACCTACCGCGCCTTGCTGAGGGCCTTCGCCGCGCGCGGGCACGACGTGCTTTTCCTGGAGCGGGACGTCCCCTGGTACCGGGGCAATCGCGATCTCGCCGAACCGGATTTCTGCCGGCTCGCCCATTACGGCTCCCTCGACCATCTCGAGGCATGGCGCAGTGAGATCGAGGGCGCCGACGCGGTGATGGTCGGCTCCTATGTGCCGGAGGGGGTGGCGGTCGGGAAGTTCGTCCAGCAGGCCGCGCGCGGGGTCACCGCCTTCTACGACATCGACACGCCGGTCACGCTCGCGAAGCTGAAGCGGGGCGATTTCGAATATCTCTCGCCGGGGCTCATCCCCCATTACGACCTCTATCTCTCCTTCACCGGCGGGCCGATCCTGGAGCGGCTGGAGCGGCATTACCGGTCGCCGGCGGCGCGCGCGCTCTATTGCTCGGTCGATCCCAAAGCCTATCCGGCGCTCGACCGCGCCAAAAAATGGGATCTCTCCTATCTCGGCACCTACAGCGCAGACCGGCAGCCGACGCTGGAGCGGCTGCTGATCGAGCCGGCGCGGGGACTGCCGCATTTGAGGTTCGCGGTGGCGGGGCCGCAATATCCCGAGGGGCTGGACTGGCCCGACAATGTCGAGCGGATCGATCATGTCGCCCCGGCCGACCATCCGGCTTTCTACGCCGCCTCGCGTTACACGCTGAACGTCACCCGCGCCGACATGATCGCCGCCGGCTGGTCGCCTTCGGTGCGGCTGTTCGAGGCGGCGGCGTGCGGCGTCCCGGTCATCTCCGACAAGTGGGCGGGCATCGAAAGCCTGTTCGAGCCCGGCCGCGAGATCGTCCTTGCCGAAGAGGCCGAGGAGGTGGTGCGGCGTCTGTCCGGCCCGCCCGGCGAGGAAGCAAAGATCGGCCGCGCGGCCCGCGCCAGGGTGCTGGACGCGCACAGCGCCGCCCATCGCGCCGCGGAGCTCGAGGCGCATCTCATCGAAGCCATGAACGGACGGCGACGTCCCGGGCCCATTTCAATCAGGGAGCGGTCAGTGAAGCACATGAAGGAACGGACGGCCTTGGTCACCGGTGGCGCGGGGTTCATCGGCTCGCATATCTGCGACGCGCTCATCGCCGACGGCGCGCGCGTCCTCTGCCTCGACAATTTCCTCACCGGGCGGCGCGAGAATATCCGCCATCTCGAACGGGAAAGCCGCTTCGAATTGGTCGAATGCGACGTCATCGACCGCTTGCCGTTCCGCATCCGCAGCGGCCGCACGCCCTTCACCCACATCTACCATCTCGCCTGCGCCGCCTCGCCGCCCCACTACCAGGCCGATCCCGAGCACACGATGCTGACCAACGTCATCGGCACCCGCAACATGCTCCATCTGGCCGAGGAGACCGGCGCCCGGCTGCTGCTCACCTCGACCAGCGAGGTCTATGGCGATCCCGAAGTCCACCCGCAGACCGAGGATTATCGCGGCTGGGTGAGCTGCACCGGCCCGCGCGCCTGCTACGACGAGGGCAAGAGGGCGGCCGAGACGCTCGCCTTCGACTATCTGAGGAAGGGGCGGAGCGACGTCAGGGTGGCGCGTATCTTCAACACCTATGGCCCGCGCATGCGGCCGGACGACGGGCGGGTCGTCTCCAACGTCATCTGCCAGGCGCTCGCGGGCGCGGACATCACCGTCTATGGCGACGGATCCCAGACCCGAAGCTTCTGCTACGTCTCCGACTTGGTGGACGGGCTGATGCGGCTGATGGAGAGCGAGGAGGCGGCCGGCATGCCGGTCAATCTGGGCAATCCCAACGAGCTCACCGTCAGCGACCTGGTCGAAAGGGTGATCTCGCTCACCGGCTCGCGCTCGCGCATCGTCCAAAGGCCGCTCCCCGAAGACGATCCCCGCCGCCGCAAGCCCGATATCGGCCGCGCCGGGGAGCTGCTCGGCTGGCGCCCGAAAGTGGCGTTGCAGCAGGGGCTGGAAGCGACGATCGCCTGGTTCGCCGACACGCGCGAAAGCCCCAGGGCGCCGTGGCGCGGCGTCGCCGCCGGTGAACGCGGCGGCGACGAAGCCCGGCTGATCCAGGCCGCCGAATGATCGCGTGGCCGATCGCGCGCCGGGCACGGCGCGACGAGATCCAGGAGCTCAAGCGCGACGTCGCGCCGGAGGCGGTGCTCGACGCTCTCGAGGAAGGGCGATGATGCGCGCCGCGGTGCTGACCGGGCCGGGCCGCTTCAGGATCGAGGACGTCGCCCGGCCGGAGCCGGGACCGGGGCAGGTGCGCATCCGCCTCGAGGGATGCGGCGTCTGCGCTTCCAACCTGACGCCTTGGGCCGGCCCCGAATGGATGCGCTTCCCGACCGAGCCGGGCGCCCTCGGCCACGAAGGCTGGGGACGGGTCGACGCGATCGGCCCCGATGTTTCGGGCGTCGAGGAAGACGCGCGGGTCGCGGGCCTGTCCGGCAACAGCTATGCCGAATACGACCTTGCCGAGGCTTCTACTTTGGTCGCCTTGCCCAGCGCTCTCGACGACGTCGCCTTCCCGGCCGAGCCGTTCGGCTGCGCGATGAACATCTTCCGCCGCAGCGGCATCGGGCCCGGCCAGAGCGTCGCGATCGTCGGCATCGGCTTTCTCGGCGCGATCCTCACTCGCCTCGCCAGCGAAGCCGGCGCGCACGTCATCGCGATCTCCCGGCGGCCCTGCTCGCTCGCTTTGGCGAGGAAGATGGGCGCCGCCGAGACGGTCGCGATGGACGATCATCATGCCATCGTCGACCGGGTGAAGGCGCTGACCGGCGGCCGGATGTGCGAGCGGGTGATCGAGGCGGTGGGCAAGCAATGGCCGCTCGATCTCGCCGCCGAGCTGACCGGCGAGGGCGGCCGGCTGATCGTCGCCGGCTATCACCAGGACGGGCCGCGGCAGGTCAACATGCAGCTGTGGAACTGGCGGGGCTTCGACGTGGTCAACGCCCATGAGCGGGATCCGGCGGTCAGCGTCCGGGGCATGCGCGAAGCCGTCGAGGCCGTCGCCGGCGGCCGCATCGACCCCGGGCCGCTGCTCACCCACAATTATGGCCTCGACGGTCTCGGCGACGCGCTGGACGCGACCCGCGACCGCCCGCCGGGCTTCGTCAAGGCGCTGGTGACATTCCCGTGACGCGGCCGAGGATCGGCTTCGTCGGCACCGGCTGGATCGGGCGCCACCGAATGGAAGCGATGCTCGCCACCGGCCGGGTGGAGGCGGTCGCCATTTGCGAGCCGAACGCGGAAATGGCGACGGAAGCGCTGGCGCTGGCGCCGGAGGCCCGGCGGGTGCCGTCGATCGAGGCGATGCTGGACCTGGCGCCGGACGGCATCGTCATCGCGACCCCGAGCGCGCTCCACGCCGCGCAGAGCCTTCAGGCGTTGGAGGCGGGCGCGGCGGTGTTCTGCCAGAAGCCGCTGGGCCGGAACGCGGCCGAGGTCGAAGCCGTCCTTGCCGCCGCGCATTCGGCCGACAGGCTGCTCGGAGTCGACCTCTCCTATCGCTTCACCGAGGGAATGCGGCAAATCCGGGAGCAAATGCGGTCCGGCGCCCTGGGCGACATCTATGCGGTGAACCTCATCTTCCACAACGCCTACGGACCGGACAAGGCCTGGTTCTACGATCGCGCCTTGTCGGGCGGCGGCTGCGTCATCGATCTCGGCATCCACCTCGTCGACCTGGCGCTGTGGACCTTGGGCTTTCCCGAAGTGACGGGCGTCTCGTCGCGGCTCCACGCCAAGGGCTTGCCGCTCGATCCGGGCGGGGTCGAGGACCATGCCGTCGCGACTCTGGACTTGGCCGGCGGCGCCGTGGTCCAGCTTGCTTGCTCCTGGCACCTGCCGGCGGGGCGCGATGCCATCATCGCGGCGGAATTCTACGGCACGAGGGGCGGCGCGGCCTTCCGCAATTTCGGCGGGTCCTTCTACGATTTCACGGCGGAGCGGTTCGACGGCACGCAAAGCGTCACGCTCGCCGCGCCTCCCGATCCGTGGGGCGGCCGCGCCGCCGCCGATTGGGCGCGCTCGCTCGCCCGCGGCGAACGCGCGGCGGGCAGCACCAGCGGCCTGGCCGAGACCGCGGCGGCGCTCGACCTTATCTATGCCGACGCCATGCGGAACCACGGACGGGGATAATGCAGCGGTGAGCCCGCCGCTCCGGCTCCGGGAAAACGCCCGGCGCTCGCGGGCCGAGCCCGATGCCGCGCCGCCGCCGCTTGGCCTAGCCCGCGACGATGACCGCCATCCCCATTCTCGACCAGACGCCGCTCGAAGCGGCCAGCCCCTATGAGATGCGCGTGGGCCAGGGCATCGGCGTCGAGGAAGTCGACGCCCGCGCCGCGCTCAGGAGCGGCGACATGGGCTTCCTCCACTCCTTCACGACCGGCTCGGCGGTCGACGGGCCGGGCATCCGCCTCGTCGCCTGGACGACGGCCTGCGGCTTTCGCTGTCAATATTGCCACAACCCCGACACCTGGACGCTCTCCAACGGCACGCCGGTGACGATCGAGCGCAGCGTCGAGGTGCTGCGCTCCTACGCCCGCGGCCTCGGCGTGATGAAGGGCGGCTTCACCCTTTCGGGCGGCGAGCCGACGCTGCAGGACCGCTTCGCCGCCAAATTGTTCGAGGCCGCCCACGCGCTCGGCATCCACACCGCGATCGAGACCAACGGCTCGCACGGCGAGCGCCTGTCGGACGAGGAGCTGGCCGACATCGACCTCGTCATCCTCGACATGAAGGCCTTCGACCCCGTCCAGCACAAGCGCGTCACCGGCCAGGACAATGCCGGCGTCCTCCTGTTCGCGCGCCGCCTGGCGCGTCTCCGGCGGCCGATGTGGCTGCGCTACGTCCTCGTTCCCGGGCTTACCGACGACCCCGAGGAGATGCGCCGCGTCGCCGAGTTCGGCGCGTCGCTGGGCGTGGTCGAGCGGGCCGAGATCCTGCCCTTCCACCAGATGGGCCGCTATAAATGGGAGCGGCTCAAGCTCGCTTACCTGCTCGACCATCGCGAGCCGCCGACGGGGGAGGAGCTCGCCCGCGCGATCCGCATCTTCCGCGACGCCGGCCTCGACGCCGACTGAAGGCTCACATCGAGGCGAGGTTGCGCCAGAAGCGCTCGAGGCTGGCGGTGCCGCCGAACAAAGTGGTGAAGTGGGTCGAATCGACCAGCACCATGTCGCCGCGCCTTTCGCCTTCGGGGGGCATCCACAACAGGACGTTGAACTCGCTGTTGCCGGCCCGGGTGAAGGGATGCGGCCGCGCCGTCTCGACCGGCTGGCGGGCGAGGACGTGGATGCGGTCGCCTTCGCCCCCCGTAACCTCGTAATGGGGGAGATGCGGGTGGAAATTGAGGGTGGGGACGCCTTCCAGCAGCCCCAGCCGGTCGGCCTCAGGGAAAATGGTCAGCGGCGCGATGTCGCCGTCCCGCCGCGCCGGCCGCAGCCCCCAAACGTTGCGCACCGGCACGTCGAGCGCCCGCATCAGGTCCCTCCCATAGGTGGTGAAACGCTGCTGGCGCGGCACCAGAGGGTCGCCGTGATGGAGATATTCCTCCTGCCGCTGCGCATTGTCGTCGGTGAAGCCGACGTCGTGGTGGGGCGCGAGGACCAGGCAGGTGCCCTCGCGGGTCAGCCAGCGCCGGATCGCTTCCACTTCGGCCAGCTCGGCATTCTGCTCGGACGGCAGATGGTCGAGGCCGAAGACCAGCAGGGTGTCGCAATCGGCGAGGATGCTCTCGTCGATCGGCTGGCGAAAGCCGGCCTGGTCGACGCGCTGGAACACCGCGACGGGATGGCCGGTCGCTTCCTCGGCAACGCGCTGGAAGGCCAGCGTCGAGACGTGGAACAGCTCGAGCGTGCCGGCTATGCCCTGGAGGAAGCGGTCCGCGGCATGTTCGGAATCCTCGTAGGCGGGCCACAGGACGTTGCGGACCTCGGTGAGGGTGGAGAAGCGGTCGGCCATCAAGCCGGGGTCGCGCTGGGCTTCCCAGGGATAGCTCCACGCCCAGTAGATGCTGAGCCGCCGCTTGCCGTCGGCGGCGCGCGCGAGGTGGGCCGGGGTGTAGGTGCGGGCGGCGGCGCTCATGCCGGGGCGCCTTCGCGAGCGGGCTCCGCCGCCGCCGCCGCCGGCTCACCGAGGCCGGCGAGGTAATGGAGGGCTTTTATCCCGGGCAGGAAGAAATAGGCGCCGCCGCGCACCGTGGTGAAGGCGGGCAGGCCGACGATCTTCTTGCGGATCGGCCGCTTGGGGATCTTGTATTCCAAGGTGCCGTCATGGTTGCCGATGATCGGGTCGCGCTCGTTGCCGAGCTCGTGGAAATCGGGGTCGTTGGCCCAGACGTTCTGGGCGAACTCGAACTGGCGGACGAGGTTGGCGCACACCACGAAGGCGGCGATGCCGCGCTCCCGGCCGTCGTCGGGCGCGCCTTCGGGCAGCGGCGGTCCGTAGGTCGCGCCGCGCCGGATCATGCGGCGGCGGTTGACGTTGGCCGCGGTGTCGCGCGGGTTCATGCGGCGGATGTGCGAGCCCAGCGGCACCGCATAGCCATGCGGGTCGTCGGTCTTGTAGTTGAAGTCGTTGCAGCGATGGAGGTCGGCGCCGATCGCCGGGTCGTCCTCCTCCGCGCAGAGGCTGAGCGGGGCGCCGCTGCGCCAGCGGCCCATCAGCTTGGCGGCGATCAGCTCCTGCTCGCCCGGCGTCTCGCCATGCTCGGCGAGGAAGGCGCGGAAGCGGCCGACATGCTCCTCGAGCCGGCGGTAGGCGAGGTAGCTGCCGTTGCGCGACAAAGCGGCCGGGACGGGCTGGGGGTAAGGCTGGCCGCTCTCGTCGGGATAGCCGAGGATGAACTCGCCGGCCTTCAGCGGTCCGCCGCAGCCATTATAGGGAATGTCCTCGCTGCCTTCGATCACCGGCTGCGACAGGCGGTCGCGATAGCCGAAATGGTCGTGGGCGTAGTCGAAGGGCGGGCTCGCCTCGAGCTCGAGGCTGGAGATCAACTCGACGCCGGGGCAGCGGTCGAGCAGCTTGCCGTGCTCGCCCTCGCAGCGGCCGCGCTCGGCCGCGTCGCGGGCGAACAGGATGGCGATGGCGTGGAGGTCGGGCCGGGCGGTGCCGTCGACCCAATGTTCGGGCGCGTTGCGGCCGGTGTCGCCGAGCACCGCGGCGCGGGCCGCCATGCCCTGGCGGAAGGCCTCGGGGAAGCTGGCGAGCGAGGCTTCGTCGAGCCCGAGCGCGCGCATCCCGGCCCAGGTGAGCGCGACCGTCACCCAGCTGCGGTCCGCCTCGCTCGTTCCCACCGCCGCCGCCGAGCGGACGGTGGGGAGCAGGCCCTTGAGCCACGCTTGCCCCGCCGCCGCGTCCTTGAAGCTGACGAAGATGTAGCGGCCGGTCAGCGCCGGGGTGCGGGTCAGCAATATGTGCTGGATCTCGTCGAGCTCGAGCATCGTCCCGCCTCCGCTCACAGCTGCATCTGGTCGAGAATGCCGGCGAGCCCGGCCTTCACCGCCAGCGCGCTCTTCACCTCGGCGGCGCTGACGTAGGAATATTCGGCATATTCCATGAAGCTCGGCCGGTGGTGCTCGCGCACGAAGCGGATGAAGGCTTCGGGGTTCGATTTCCAGTCGGCCGGGAAGCCTTCGAGATTCTCGAAGACGGTGTCGATGCCGGTGGCGGCAAAGATGGCGACGGCGTCCTCGGTATATTTATCGAAGTCGGTGTCGAACACGCCCTGGTACATGAAGTACGTGTCGCCCCCGATCTCGAACAGCACCCATTTCAGCGTGTGGAGCTTGAGCACCGCGATGACGTCGGGCGCGCCGGCGACCGCAGCCTCGAGGTTGCGGCCGTAGGCGTAGAAGCGCTCCTCGCGGCCGGGGATGATCTTGGCGATGATGGTGAAGCCGTAATTGAGCGGCGAGCGCGGGAAGATGGGGCCGTAACGGCCCTGCTCGACCCGATCCTGGAAGAAGCCGCCGGGCGGGAAGGCCATGGCCGAGGGGCGCCCCTTCACCTGCGCGGGGGAGGGGGCGTGGGACACGAACGGCTTGTCGATCACGTCGGGCATCGAGCGACTCCTTGTCAAAAGGCGGTTCCGAAGATGGCGCGCAGCATCCAGCCGTTTGGGCCGTGCGCGTTGCGGGCGACGACGCCGCCGGCGCTGAAGCGGAGCGAGGCGGCGCGGCCGACGGCGAGGGTGCCGGTCGCGCCGAGCGAGAGGGCGCTCTGGGAGTTGACGGCGCCTACGCCGTCGGTCGCGGTCGCGCCGCCTTCGCGCCAGAGCAGATCGAGCGAGGCCCAGAAGCGGCGGGTGACGCCGCGGGTCAGATGGCCTTCGAAGATGAAGAGCGGCCGCTGCGTCGCCACGGTGCCGGCGGGCGGATCGTCGTTGGCGCCGAAGAAGGTGATGGTCGGCATCGCCTCGATCGTGACGAGATGGGGGTCCGCCATCCGCTCGCCGATGGCGTAGACGATGGGCACGCCGAGCCGCAGCGCCCAGCGATGGGCGCCGACATTGATCGGCCGCGCGGCTTCATATTCGCCGGTCGGGAAGAATATCTTGCCGAGCAGGTTGACGGCGAGGCCCGGCCGGTGCGCGGCATAGGCCTCCTGCGAGAGGGCGGGCGTGCCGTGGGCGCCGAAGACGAAGCCGAGCTGGACGTCGCCGAGGCCGCTCACGGTCTCCGCCGGCGCCTCGATGCGGCTCGCCGGGACGACCAGGAAGACGAAGCCCTGCCGCCCGCCGAGGTTCAGCGCCTGGACGAACTGGAAGACGCCGAGCAATGTGTCGAGGTCCTTTCCCTCCGAGACCGTCCCGGGATCGGCGGCGAGGTTCGAGTGCAGCCGGTGGAGCCGGAGCGAGGCGATCGTCGTCTTGTCCGGCACCATCATGTACAGCCTCGCACCGTCGTCCTGGCCGCGCGCCGGCGACGGCATGGCGGCGAGGACGGCCAGGAAGACGGCAATCCCCGCCCCGAACGAGGGGAAAGCGGCCGCGCGGCCCGAGCCTGGCTCGATTTCGCGCATCCTCTCTCCGGGTCGATTGCCTAAGGAGTCCGGCCTAGAGGGCTAATCCCCGCCGGCCCATCGGGGGATACCCGCGACGCGGCCGGAGATGTGCCCGGCGGTGCCGACGGAGCGGGGTCACCGCGCCGCGCGTCGGCGTCCATGCCCGCGACCAGCTCGAGCAAGGCGCGCTGGGGGACGCGGATCGCGCCGGCCCGCGGGCGGTCGAGGTCGAGGATCAGCGAGATGGCGAGCACGAACAAGGCGAGCAGCAGGGTCGAGGCCAGGCGCAGGCCGCGCCGGTCGCCCATCAGGAAGCCGAGCGTCGCCGACGCGACGAGCAGATAGAGGATGAGGACGTTGATGATCCGCGCCGGCACGTAGGCCCGGCTGGCGACGGCGCGGCGCGTGCCGGTCTCGAGCATCTCGTTGACCGCCTCGACGAAATAGGAGCCGAGCTCGGTGGTCCGGTAGGGATAGACGGCCACCCGCGTCTCGCTCCACAGGCGCGGGCGCAGCCGGTCGCTGGCGGCGAGCTGGCTCTCGCCGGCCTCGTCCCAATTGCCTTTCTCCGACACGCGCAGCTGGGTGTAGGCGCGGATCGTCGAGCGCAGGCGCCCGCGCTCGGGCTCGTCGAACAGATCGGCGCGCATGTAGGTCGTGGCGATCGCGGTCGCTTCCTGGGCGCTCCAGGCGCGGCGGTTGTCGAACCGGTCCTGGGCGATCGAGAAGGTGAAGCCGACCATCAAGGCGAGCAGCCCGAAGATGGAGCCGATGATATAGCCTTCCGCCGCGGCGACTTCCTCCGCGGATTCGCCGTCGACCGCCTCGATCGCCGCCTGCTTGCGCGTGTTGCGCCGTCCAAGCCACCGCCCAAGCTCGCGCGCGGCGAGAGTCATGAGGAGGACGATGATGCCCAGCGCCCAGAGCGGCAGCATCATCCGGAAGAGAAGGGGTTCGTTGAACGTCACCGCGTCACTCCCTCAATGAAGGCGGCTGCCGCGGCGGCGCTTGGGATCGGGAAGAGCACAAAAAGCGCAGTAGGCGCGCGGCGAGGGCGCTCTAATCGGGTGTTTCCCCATCTGGGAGGCGCGCAAGCCGTGCCGCCTCGGCGCCTCCGCTATGTCCCCGCCGTTTTGGCGGGATTTCCCCGATACCGCCCGGGCCCGCGCGGGGGGAGTCTCCGCCTTGCGTCCGGCAATAGGATTGGGGGGTATCTTGGATCAGCGCGCCTTCTTGAACGAGTGGCGTCCGCCGCTTTGGGCGGAAGAGAGCGACGAGACCGCGCGCGGCGCGGGCCGCGACATGGTGTGGATCCCGGGCGGCGCCTTCATCATGGGCTCCGACCGTCATTATCCCGAGGAGCGGCCGGCGCGCCGCGTGCGCACCGAAGGCTTCTGGATCGACCGGACGCCGGTCACCAACCGCGATTTCGCCCGCTTCGTCCGCGCTACCAATTATCGCACCGTGGCGGAGACCGGGCCGTCGCGGCGCGACTATCCGGACGCTCCGGTGGTCGAGCTCGGGCCCGGCTCGATGGTGTTCACGCCGACCGCCGGGCCCGTGCCGCTCGACCAGCCGCATTTGTGGTGGCGGTTCGTGCGCGGCGCCGACTGGCGGCATCCCACCGGGCCGCGCAGCCATATCGAGGGGCTCGACGACCATCCCGTCGTCCACGTCGCGCTTGCCGACGCCGAAGCCTATGCCGAATGGGCGGGCGTCGACCTCCCTTCCGAAGCGCAGTGGGAACGCGCCGCGCGCGGCGGCCTCGGCCACCGCGATTATGCCTGGGGCGATGCGCTCGAGCCGGAAGGCGCCCCGCTCGCCAAGACGTGGCACGGCGATTTCCCTTACCGCAACGCCCCGCCCGACGGCTGGCCGCGCACCGCGCCCGTGAAGAACTACCCGCCCAACGGCTACGGTCTCCACGACATGATCGGCAACGTCTGGGAATGGACGGCGGATTGGTGGTCGGAGCGGCCGATCGAGCCCGAATTCGATTTCTGCTGCTCGGCCCGCCGCGCCGCCAGCGCCGATCCCGGCGACACGCTCGCCGTCCCTCGCCGGGTGCTCAAAGGCGGCTCTCACCTTTGCGCGCCAAGCTATTGCCGGCGTTATCGTCCGGCCGCGCGGCACGCCCACCGCATCGATACGTCCGCCTCGCACCTCGGCTTTCGCTGCGCGCTTCGCCCCGTCCCTTAAGGGGATTGGCCGTTCTTTAAGCGGATTGGGAATCGATCGGGCCAGGATCGGGGATTCACCCGATATTTCCGCCCTTCGCGCCGTGTTTAGAAGGAGTCGGGCCGACGGCCAGGCGAAGCCCGCCCCCTTCCGCCTAGCTACCGTCGGGG
>JBJMTY010000211.1:0-2167 GCA_045811445.1 Allosphingosinicella sp.
CCCGCCGCATCGCCGCGGAGCTGCTCGCCGACGTCGCCGCCGCGGCGGCGCCCGGCCAGCCGCTCGCCGCCGCCTTCCAGGATTATGCGGTGCGCTGCCGGATGCGCGGCGTCGCAGCGCCCGCCGGCCTCGACGCCTTTCGCCGCGATTTCGCCATGGCCCGGGCCGGCATAGAGAGCGGCGAAGGCTGGGAGGAGGCGCTGGCGCTCGCCGGGGCTTTGCCCGAGGAGATGCTCGCGCCTTTCCTCGCGCTCGCCCGCGCCGCCCGCGAGGAGGCGCCCTGCCCCACCGACGAGGCGCTGGCCCGGCTCTACGGTACCAGCTCTACGTCGCGGGCGCGCTGGATGCTCGCGGCGATGGAGGAGAAAGGGCTCGTCGTCAGCCGCGTCGACCTCGCCGGCAAGCGCACCATCGCGCTTCCCCATCTCGGCTGGCGCACCGCCCCCGCCGTGGCCGGCCCCGCCAAGCCCAGCCGCCTCGCCCGCATCGCCGGCCGCGAGGCGGCGCGCGGCAGGCTCTGATGGCGGCGAGGGGTGCGCTTGGCTGGGGCGGCAGGATTCGAACCTGCGAATGCCGGTACCAAAAACCGGTGCCTTACCACTTGGCGACGCCCCAGCAGGCGCGGGCGGCTTATAGCGGCCGTTCCGCAAGGCGAAAGGCCTAGCGGTTCGACGTCCGCCGGTTGACGAGGTCGAGATAGTCGCCGCGCAGCTGCCGGGTGAGCTCGCCGACCTCGAACCGCCACGGCCCGGCGGCGCTGACCGGGGTCACTTCCGCCGCGCTGCCGGTCAGGAAGCATTGCTCGAATCCCTCCAGCTCCTCGGGCCAGATCGCCCGCTCGACCACTTCGATGCCGCGCCGCCGGGCGAGGTCCATCACGGTCTGGCGGGTGATGCCGTCGAGGAAGCAGTCCGGCGTCGGCGTGTGCAGCGCGCCGTCCTTGACGAAGAAGACGTTGGCGCCGGTGCCTTCGGCGACCCGGCCGCGCCAGTCGAACATCAACGCGTCGTCCAGGCCCTTCTTCTCGGCCTCGAGCCGGGCGAGGGTGCAGATCATGTAGAGGCCCGACGCCTTGGATTCGGTCGGCGCGGTATAGGGGGCGGGGCGGCGCCAGGGCGAGATGTCGAGCCTCAGGCCCTTCATGATCGCCTCCTCGCCGAAATAGGCGCCCCACGGCCAGCAGGCGATGGCGAGGTGGGCGGGGACGTCGAGCGCGGTGACGCCCATCTGCTCGGAGCCGCGCCAGGCGACCGGGCGCATATAGCCTTCGTCCATCTGGTTGGCGGCGGCGACCTGGCGGCAGGCCTCGTCTATCTGCGCAACGCTCCACGGCAGGTCCATGCCGAGCAAGGCGGCGCTTTTCCTGAGGCGGGTCGAATGGTCGGTGAGGCGGAACACCTCGCCGCCGTAGATGCGCTGCCCCTCGAACACCGAGGAAGCGTAATGGAGGGCATGGGTGAGGACGTGGATGTTCGCCTCGCGCCACGGCACCAGCGCGCCGTCGAGCCAGATGAAGCCGTCGCGGTCGTCGAAATCCTTCCTCTCGCTCACCCTCGCGCGGCTCCTCTTCCCGCGGCGCGGCGATAGGCCCGGCCGGGCCGCGGCGTCAACTTGGCCGCTCGCAAAGGCTTTCCAGCGCGGCCCGGCCTTGCCACAGTGGCGGCGATGCGATCCTGGCTCCCGCTCCTCCTCGCCGCCGGCCTGTGCGCCTGCGACCGGCTTCCCGGCGGCCACGGCAACGAGTCCGGCGCGGCGGACGAGGATCCCACCGCCAACCTCCAGGTCGTCGACCGGAACGCCGACCCGGTCCATATCCGCGACCTGATCGCGCGGGCGATGCCGGCGGCGCTGCCGGGCGCCAAGGATGCGCAATATCGGGCGCTGCGCCTCGGCGTCGGCGGCGCGGTCTGCGGCGAGGTGGCGGAGAAGCCCGCTGGCAGGGCTCCGCAGGTCTTCCGGCCCTTCGTCATCAATGCGGACGGGCTCGCGGTGGTCGCTGCCACCCCGAAGCTGGCATATGAGGACCCGAGCGATTTCGTCGCCGATGCCTGGATCCGCTGGTGCGCGACGCCCGAGGAGCTGGCGAAGCTGGCGCCGGCGATCCGCCGTGCGGCGCGCGATCCGGCTTCGGCGCCGATGAACGCAGCCGCGCCGGCGCCCGATGCCG
>JBJMTY010000212.1:0-9427 GCA_045811445.1 Allosphingosinicella sp.
CTCGCTCGGTGCTGTGGCTCGACCGCGGCGGCCTGCGGCGCAACGAGATCGGCTTCGGCGGCTTCGACGCCTGGACCGAGGCCGTCTATGCCGAGGAAGCGCGCGCCGCCGAGAAGCTCGACGCCCGCCTGAAGCTCGAGCTGCACTGGCTGCAGCGCGGCGTCACCGCGCGCCGCCGCCGCAACCAGGGCCGGCTCACCAAGCTGCACGAGATGCGCGCGGCGCGGGCGGCGATGCTCGGCCCGGCCGGCGCCGCCAGGCTCGGCCTCGAGAATGACGAGGTGAAGACCAAGATGGTGATCGACGCCGACCGCGTCGTGAAACGCTATGGCGAGCGCACCATCGTCCGCGACTTCACCCTGCGCATCCAGCGCGGCGACCGGATCGGCGTGGTCGGCGCCAACGGCACCGGCAAGACCACCCTGCTCCGCCTGCTGACCGGCGAGATCGAGCCGGACGAAGGCCGGATCCTGCGCGCCAAGACCCTCACCGGGATCATGATCGACCAGCAAAGGAAGCTGCTCGACCCGGCCAAGCGCGTCCGCGACGTGCTCGCCGACGGCGGCGACTGGATCGAGGTCAGGGGGCACAAGAAGCACATCCAGGGCTATCTCAAGGAATTCCTGTTCGATCCGAACCTGGTCGACGCCCGGATCGGCACCCTCTCGGGCGGCGAGCGCTCGCGGCTGCTCCTCGCCCGCGAGTTCGCCCGCCGCTCGAACCTGCTCGTCCTCGACGAGCCGACCAACGACCTCGATCTCGAGACGCTCGATCTGCTCCAGGAAGTCATCGCCGATTATGACGGCACCGTCCTCATCGTCAGCCACGACCGCGACTTCCTCGATCGCACCGTGACCATCACTTTGGGCCTCGACGGCTCCGGCAAGGTCGACATCGTCGCCGGCGGCTACGAGGATTGGGAGCGGAAGCGGAGCACCCAATCCTCCCCTGCATTGGCAGGGGAGGGGAACCGCGCGAAGCGCGGTGGAGGGGCTTCTCGCCAGCCCGCGCAGCCCGCCGGGACCGCCCCCAAAAAGCTCACCTACAAGGACCAGCGCGACTACGATCTGCTGCCCGACCGCATCCACGCGCTCGAGGCCCAGATCGCCCGCGACGAGGCAGCGCTCCACGACCCCGACCTCTACACGCGCGACGCGGCGCGCTTCGCCGCTTTGACGACCGCCATCGAAAAGGCCCGCGCCGAACGCGACGCGGCGGAGCACAGATGGCTCGAGCTAGCGGAGCAGGTGGAAGCGCTGAGCGCCTAGCTGCTGTCGGAGCACCACGGCAGCATGGGCCCCAGCCTGCGCTGGGGCGACGGGTAAGGATAGGCCGTCGTTTTGCGGCAATGGGTCCGCAGCCATCCGCCGCAGCGCTGACTCGCGCGCCCTCCATCACCGCCTTTGGCGCCCCCCGTCCTACCGCCGCTCCCAGCCTGCCGGACAAGTCGTGCCCGGGCCTTCGTCGAGGTCGAGGCAGCGGCCGTCTATCTTCGCCATGTCCACCGAGACCCCGATCAGCGCCGCCAGCGTCGGCAATATGTCCACCGTCTCGACCGGCAACGGCTGCTCGTAGGGGCGCAGGCCCTTGCGCCAGAACAGGATCGGCACCCGCCGGTCATAGTCCCACGGGCTGCCGTGGGTCGCGACATAGCCGCGGCCGGTGTCGAAGATCGGCGTCACCCGCGGCTTCAACTGGACGATGAAGTCGCCCGAGCGCTGCGGGTCGAAGCTGGCCTTGGCGCGGTCGAGCAGGCTCCACGTGTCGGGAGAGCCTTTCGGCGCCGGCGCCGCGAGCAATTCGGCCCGGGTCCACACCGCGGCGACCTGCGGGTGCGCCTTGTAGGCCGCGATCGCTTCCCTGAGCGCCTTGGCCCGCTGGCCGGCGGGGAGCGACGCGTCGACATACATGTCGCCGAACGCCCCGTCGCCCAAGAGCACAGGCCCCTGGAGCTTGAGCCGCGCGGCGAGCGCCTTGCCCATCGCGTCGACGTTGAGCGCATTGTCGACCCGGGCGGCGTCGGGCGCCGCATGGTCGCGGTGGCGCTCGGGTATGTCGAGCCCGCCATGGTCGGCGGTCAGCATCACCACGTAGTCGATGCCGGTCGCGTCGAGGCCGCGGAAGAATTCGCCGAGCGCATCGTCGAGCGCCATCAGCTGCAGGCACATCTCGCTGCCCTGGGTGCCGTAGGTGTGGCCGACATAGTCGGTCGCCGACATGCCGAGGATGAGCAGGTCGGTCGCCTCGCTTTCGCCCAGCCTCATCTCGCGCCTGAGGCCTTCGCCCAGCGCCAGGGTCGCGCGGTCGAAATCGGGCGAGGCGCGGAACGCGGTGCGATCGCCGGCGGCGCGGGCGAAGCGCCCCTCGCCGACCGGCTTGCCGCCGCCCGCGACGGCGACGGCGCGGCTGTGGGTCGCGCAGAAACTGCTCAGCGGGCGCGGCTCGCGCGGCCGGCTCAGCGCGTCGACCACGTCGCGGTTGACCGCGACGGCGGCGGCGGGCGGCGTACCCTCGCCGGTATATTCCTTGCCGTTCCAATACCAGCGCTGGTCGGGCGACGCGCCGCCCATCATGATCGCCGCCCGGTCCTTGCCGGACGCGACGGCGACGCGGCTCGCCGGGTTCGCGCGCTTCATATAGTCGCCGAGCACGGGCATCTTCAGGTGGCGCGGCGAGACGATGTATTTGTCGTGACTGGTGCCGGGCAGGCTCTCGTCCTCGGCGCAATAGACGTTCTTGTCCTCGCGCGGCGCCTTCTGGTCGATCCAATTGTTGGCGATGATCCCCGTCCGCGCCGGGTGCGAGCCGGTGAGGATGGTCGAATGGCCGGGGCAGGTCTCGGTGGCGTTGTGCGACTGGTAGCCCATCGGGAAGACCACGCCTTCCGACAAGCGGTGCAGGCCGGCGTCGAAATGCTGGCGATACTGGTTGAACAGGTCGGCCGAGAATTGGTCGACCGAGATGACCACGACCAGCTTGGGGCGGGAGGGCGGCTGGGCGGCGGCCGGGGCGGCGGGAAGCAGGCAGACGGCGAGGAAGGCGGCAAGGCGGCTGGGCTTCATCATGGGTCCCCGTTTCGATGGCGGGCTTGATGTACAGCAGCCGGCGCGGCGGGCAAGCACCCGTCGAACCCCCTCGACATCGCGCGGCAACTTTGCCAGCCAAGCGCCTCTTCACACGGGGGAAATGCGCACATGGATTCGAACGACGCCGCCGATCTCATCGCCGAAATCCACGAGGAGCGCGCCGGCAACGCCGCCGCCGAGACGTTCAGGAACAGGGCCGCTTTGCTGATCGCGGTGCTCGCGGCGGTGCTCGCCGTCGGCGGCCTCGGCGGCGGCAACGCGACCGACGACATGGTCGCCAACAACATCAAGGCCTCGGACAGCTGGGCCTTCTACCAGGCCAAGAACGTCCGCCAGACCATGTACGAGATCGCCGCCGACGACCTCGCCCAGCAGCTCGCCACCGGCGCCCTGACGCCCGAGGGCCGCGCCGCCGCCGGCAAGCGCCTCGCCGACTATCGCTGGACCGTCGACCGCTACGACAGCGAGCCTGACCCCAAGGCGCCCGGCGACCCGGCCAAGGGCGAAGGCAAGAAGGAGATCAAGGCGCGGGCCCAGTCCTACGAGGCCGCCTTCGAGATCGCCTCCGCCCAAGACGATAATTTCGACCTCGCCGAAGTGGCGCTGCAATTGGCGCTGGTGCTCGGCTCGGTCGCCATCCTCGCCACCAACCGCTGGATCCTGCTGCTGTCGCTGGCGCTCGGCATCGCCGGCTCGCTGCTCACCCTCAACGGCTTCCTCCTGCTGGTGCCGTTCCCTTAGGCTCCAGTCCTCCCTGTCGCCGCAGGCGATGGGGAGGGGGACCATCCGAAGGATGGTGGAGGGGCCTTGCTGAGTCAGCACAGCCCCTCCACCGCACTTCGTGCGGTCCCCCTCCCCATGCGCTTCGCGCACGGGGAGGACCAGGCGCCGCTACGCCTGCAAACCGTATTGCTTGAGCAGGTCGTAGAGGGTGGGGCGGCTGATGCCGAGGAGCTTGGCGGCGCCCGATATGTTGCCGTCGGCCATGATCACCGCGCGCTTGATGCGGTTCTCGAGCTCGCGGACGTTGCCCGGCCAGGCCCAGCCGTCGATCGCCGCCAGCGCGGAAGGGGCGAGGCCCTTAACCTGCGGGTTCATCTCGCGGGCGAAGAGGTGGACGAAATGCTTGGCGAGCAGGGTCGCGTCGCCGGGCCGCTCGGCCAGCGACGGGATCTTCACGACGATCTCGGCGAGCCGGTAATAGAGGTCCTCGCGGAAGCCGCCGGCCGCGATCATCGCCTGCAGGTCCTGGTGGGTGGCGCAGACGATGCGGGTGTCGACGGCGATCGCCTTGCGCCCGCCGATCCGCTCGATCACCCGCTCTTGCAGGAAGCGGAGCAACTTGACCTGGAGGGCGAGCGGGATGTCGCCCACCTCGTCGAGGAACAGGGTGCCGCTCTGGGCGAGCTCGATCTTGCCTTCGACGGTCTTGATCGCGCCGGTGAAGGCGCCTTTCTCGTAGCCGAACAATTCGGCCTCGAGCAGATTTTCGGGGATCGCGGCGCAATTGATCGCGACGAAGGCCCCGCCGGCGCGGCGGCTGGCGGCGTGGAGGCCGCGGGCGAGCAATTCCTTGCCCGTGCCGCTGGCGCCGAGCAGCATCACCGACACGCCGGTATTGGCGACCCGCTCGATGGTGCGGGCGACCTTCAGCATCTCGGGCGCGCCGGTTATCATCGTGCCGAGCACCCGGCTGTCGTCGCCGGCTTTCTCCTCGAGCCGCCGGTTCTCGTTCTCGATGCCGTGGAGCTGGAAGGCGCGGCGGACGATCAGGCCCAATTGGTCGATGTCGACCGGCTTCTGGTAGAAATCGTAGGCGCCGGACGCGATCGCCCTCAGCGCGCTTTCGCGGGCGCCGTGGCCCGAGGCGACGATGATCTTGGTCTCCGGCTTGAGCGACAGGATCGTCTCGAGCGTCGCGAACCCTTCGCTGACCCCGTCCGGGTCGGGCGGCAGGCCGAGGTCGAGGGTGACGACCGGCGGCTCCTCGGCGCGCAATATGTTGACCGCGCTTTCCCGGTCGGAAGCGACCAGCACTTCGTAATCGTCATAGGCCCAGCGCAGCTGGCGCTGCAGCCCCTCGTCGTCCTCAACGACCAGCAGGCGGGGCTTGAAAGGTGCGTTCATGCAAACATCCGTCGGTCGGCGGGCCGGGCCTCGGCCAGCGGGAGCAAAATCGTGAAGCGGCTGCCCTCGCCGGGGCGGCTCTCGACCTCGAGACGGCCGTTCATCGCGGCGACGAGCGCCCGCGCCTCATAGGCGCCGACGCCGAAGCCGCCCTGCTTGGTGGAGGCGAAGGGCTGGAACAGGCGCGAGCGGACGAAGTCGGCCGACATGCCGGCGCCGCTATCGACCACCCGAACCGCCGCATGGTCCCCTTCCAGCGCCACCTCGATCCGCACCGGCGCGCCGGCCGGGCTGGCGTCGATCGCGTTCTGGACGAGGTGCATCAGCGCCTGTTCGAGCCGGCCGGGATCGGCGGTGACCGCGACCCCGCGCTCGCCCGCCACCTCGACCGGATGGACGCGCCTCTTCACTTCCGCGACGGCGGCGACCGCGCGGTCGACGGCCATGGTCCGCACCGGCTCGGCCTCGACGTTCGGATTGCCGCGGCCGAGGCGGGCGAGCAAATCGTTCATCTTCTTCACAGAGCTTTCCAGCGTCGCGATCATGTCCTGGCGGAATTCGGGCTTGTCGGCGTGGCGCTCGGCGTTGCGGATGACCAGGCCGAGCTGGCTGACCAGATTCTTGATGTCGTGCATGATGAAGGCGAAGCGGCGGTTGAACTCGTCGAAGCGGGTCGCGTCGGCGAGCTTCTCCTGGCTGCGCGCCTCGGCGAGGTAGCTCGCCGCCTGGATGCCGGCGGTGCGGAACAGGTCGAAATCCTCCCAGTCGAGCGGCCGTCGGACCGGCGGGTGGGCAAGCAGGACGAGGCCGACCAATCGGTCGTTGTGGAGCAAGGGGATGCCCGCCCAGGCGCCCTCCATCGCCGTGAGCCAGGCCGGCGCCGCGAGGGTCTCGCCGCCCGCCCGCATGGTTCCCGCGCGCGCCTGATCGACGTCGGCGACGTAGGAATGGCGCTCCAGGAATCCGATGAGGCAACTTTCGTCACTTGTCGCGGGCACCGCGTCGCGCCATTTCCAGGCGCCGCCGAAGGCGAAGCGGCCGCCTTCCTCGCGCACAAAAAGCATCCCCGCGGCAACTTCGGCGACATCCGCCAGCGCCTTGACGATCCGCTCGCCGAGCGGCGCCGCGTCCTCGCCGGCCGCGCCGATTGTCCGCGTGAAGCGCAGCCATTCGCGGCGATAATCGTAGCGGTGCTCGAAGAAATGCTTGGCGAGCACCACCCGCGTCCACGCTCGCAACCGCGCCGAGGGCAGCAGGACGAAGGCGGCGAGCGTCATGGTGAAGACCACCGCGATCTGCCCCACCCGCACCCATTCGCCGCCCACCGCCTCGAAGGCGCGCGTCGCCGTCATCATGACGATGAGGTAGGAGAGGATGGCGAGCAAGGAGACCGACTGGAAGGTGGCGGTCCGCGACATCTGCACCCGCCAGTCGCCGCTCCGCCGGCTCGCCAGCGCGAACAAAGGGACGAGCGCCGCGAGGATCGCGCCGCGCATCGCATAGAGGTCGGCGACCGGCCCGCGGGTCAAATAAGCGATGGTGTAGAGGTGGAGATCGTAGACCCAGAGCGCCGCCAGCGCGATCATCGGCAGGCGGATCGACTGGCGGCTGTCGGGCGCGGCCTGCCCGTAGAGATTGTGGACGAGGATCAGGGACCCCGCCGCCACGGTCAGGCCGAGGATCTGCGCGGTCGAGACCAAAGCCTCGTAGACCCGCGGGTTGTGCGCGAATTGCGGCGCGACGCCGCCCATGGTGAGCTGCAGGCCGATCACCGCCGCGACGACGGTGTAGACCGCCTTCACCGCCCGCTGGCTGCCGTCCGCCTCGCCTTCGGCCGAGCAGAACAAGGCGTACATGAAGGCGAGGAAGCCGAAATTGCGCGCCGCCTCCGCGATCGCGGCGCCCATCCCCAGCGGTCCGTCGGCGGCGACCAGGATCGCCCACACCGACGTCACCGCGAAGGCGGCGGCGAGCGGGCGGTTGGAGGCGTCGCGCTTCCAGTGGCGCAGCTGCCACACCGCCAGCGCGCCGTAGAGCGACGCCGCCAGCGCATGGCTCCACAGCTGGATGAAGCCGATCATCGCGCGCCCTCCGGCCACAGCACGACCCTGACCGTCTGGAGCAGGATCAAGAGGTCGAGGAAGGGCGTGTAATTCTTGGCGTAATAGAGGTCGAACTCGAGCTTCTCGCGCGCGTCCTCGACGCTGGCGCCATAGGGCAGGTTGATCTGCGCCCAGCCGGTGATGCCGGGCTTCACGACGTGGCGCTCGGCATAATAAGGCAGCCGCGCCTCGAGGTCGGAGACGAACTGGGGGCGCTCGGGCCGCGGCCCGACGAAGCTCATCTCTCCCTTCAGCACGGTCCAGGCCTGGGGCAGCTCGTCGATCCTGAGCTTGCGGATGACCGCGCCGACGCGAGTGACGCGGGGATCGTCCTTCTGCGCCCACACCGCCTTGCCGCCGACTTCGGCATCCTCGCGCATCGAGCGCAGCTTCAGGAGCTCGAACGGCACGCCGTAGCGCCCCACCCGGCGCTGGCGGAAGAAGGCCGGGCCCCGGCTCTCCAGCTTCACCAGCAAGGCGAACAGCGCCACCACCGGCGCGGTGAGGACCAGGATCGCCGCCGCCGCGACGAGGTCGAACAGGCGCTTGCCCGCCGCCGAGATGCGCCGCCCCGACGAGAAGCCGTCCGAGAAGATCAGCCAGGAGGGGTTGAGGCTGTCGAGATCGACTCGCCCGGTCTCGCGCTCGAGGAAAGAGGAGATGTCGTGGACGTGGACGCCGGTCGTCTTGACCTTGAGGAGGTCGCCGAGCGGCAAGGCATTGCGCCGCTCCTCCAGCGCCAGCACCACTTCGCCGGCCTTCAGCCGCACGACGTGGGAGGGAAGGTTGTCGATCTCGGCGCGGTTGACGGCGCCCGCCACCGCGACCGGCCCGTCGTTCATCGCGACATAGCCGACGATCTGGAAGCCGGCGCCTTCGCGCGCCGCCAGCGCCTCGAGCCGGGCCGCCCGCGGCCCGGCGCCAAGCACCAGCACCCGCCGCCGGAACGCCTCGCTGCCCGCCGTCCGGTCGAACAGCAGGCGCACCGAGAAGACCAGCAGGAAGGCGAGCAGCATCGCGTAGAGCAGGTTCGACCGCCAGAAGGTCACCGCCGGCATCAGGAAGAAGACGAGGCTGAGCAGCAGCACGCCGAGCGACACCGCCACCACCAGCCGCGCCGCGCCGATCCGCATCGAGCGCAGCGCGTCGGCGCCATAGGCTCCGACCCCGACCATGGCGAGCTGCAGCACCGCCGCGAAGACGAGGAGGTGCGCCCAGCGCCCGCCCAGCCCGATCGGCGTCTCCGCCCCCAATTGCCAGCCGCGCAGCGCCCAGCCCCCTTCCGCCGCCGCGACCAGCAGCAGGAAGTCGGCGAGGCCGAGCAGCAGCACGGCATAGGGAACGTAATGCTTGAACAGCCTCAGCAAGGCGGTGCGTCCTTCCGGCCTGTAAGCCCGACCGACAGCCCCTGTCGCATTATTTGACAAACAAAGGGTGAAGGCAGCCCGCGGGCGAGGCGCCTGGGGGGATCGCAACCGGTTGGCGGCTTTTCCCAACTTTTGGCGGTGGATCGCGCCACCTCGCCGCGCCGATTCAGCTAAGTCGTTGAATTTCCTATTCAGGGCCCGTTTGGCACGGCTCGTGCAGAGGGAGGCAGGTATTGCGGGCCGGGGCCCGCCGCCAACGGAGCGACCGGAAATGGAACAGACCTCTTTGATCATGCGCAACGACACCCTGCTCGGCATCTGCCAGGCGATCGGCGAGGATTTCGGCTTCAGCCCGGTGCTGCTGCGCGTACCGTTCGCGGTCTGCCTGCTGCTCAACCCCCTGCTCGTGGTCGGCACCTATTTCGGCCTCGGCGCGCTGGTCCTGGTGTCGCGCTGGGCCTATCCGAGCCGCCGCGCCGCCGCCTCACCCGCCGGGCCGGCGACGGCCCAGGCGGCCAACGAAGCCCAGCCGATGCCGATCGCCGCCTGACCCTTCCGCCGCCGCCCCCGCTTGTGCCACAAGCGGGGCGGCGGGGAGGCGGACATGACCGGCGAGACCAACCATCATCTGAAGCTCGGCGACGACGAGCGCGCGCTGCTCAAGACGCTGCGCGAGAAACGGCGGGCGGAGCGGGGACGAGCCGCACGCGACGCGGCGCCGCTCACCCCGGGCCAGCGCATCGCC
>JBJMTY010000213.1:0-9318 GCA_045811445.1 Allosphingosinicella sp.
CCCCCCCGCGGGGTGGGGGGGCCCCCCGCCACGCCGATAGCCCCTCCACCATGCTTCGCATGGTCCCCCTCCCCACGCCTCCGGCGCAGGGAGGACTGAGCATGGCCGACCGCGCCTCATCTGCCCATGCCGGCGTCCAGCGCCAGCTCGACCGGCTCGCCACGCTGTCGCCCGGCGCCGACGTCCTCGGCCTGGAGCGGATCTCGGCTTTGCTGGACCGGCTCGGTAACCCCGAGCGCCGCCTGCCGCCGGTGCTCCACGTCGCCGGCACCAACGGCAAGGGCTCGACCTGCGCTTTCCTGCGCGCGGCGATCGAGGCGGCGGGGCTCAGCGCCCACGTCTACACCAGCCCGCACCTCGTCCGCTTCAACGAGCGCATCCGCCTCGCCGGCACTTTGATCGGCGACGAGGCGCTGGAGGCATTGCTGGCCGAGACGCTCGATGCGGCGGGCGGCATCGAGGCGAGCTTCTTCGAGATCACCACCGCCGCCGCCTTGCTCGCTTTCTCGCGCGTCCCGGCCGACGCCTGCGTGATCGAGGTGGGGCTCGGCGGGCGGCTCGACGCCACCAACGTCCTGCCCGCCCCGGCGGCGTGCGGCATCGCCCAGCTCGGCCTCGACCACCAGCAATTCCTCGGCGACCGGATCGAAGGCGTGGCGGCGGAGAAAGCGGGCATCGCCAAGGCCGGCGCGCCGCTCGTCACCCTGCGCTACCCCGAGCGCCTCGCCGCGAGGGTCGGCGAGGTCGCCGCCGCGGCCGGCGCGAAATGGCTCCCTCAGGGCGAAAAGTGGGACGTCGCCCCGTCGCGCGGCAAGCTGCATTACCGCGACCAGGAGGGCCGGCTCGACCTCCCCCATCCCCGCCTCCACGGCGCGCACCAGGCTCTGAACGCCGGGCTCGCCGTCGCCATGCTCCGCCACCAGAAGGCGGTGCCGGTCGGCGAGGCGGCGCTGAAGGCGGCGATGGGCTGGGCCGAATGGCCGGCGCGGCTCCACAAGCTCGCGCCGGGGCCACTCGCCGCTTTGCTGCCGCCGGGCTCCGAGCTGTGGCTCGACGGCGGCCACAATCCCAATGCGGCCCGCGCCGTCGCCGACCATTTCCGCGCCGCGCTGCCGGCCGGGCGGCCGTTCCACATAATCTTCGGCCTGCTCGCCGCCAAGGACGCGGCGGGCGTGCTGAGGCCGTTCGCCGGCCGCCATGCCGAGCTCCACGCCGTGCCGGTGCCCGGTCACGCCCACCACGCGCCGGCCGAGCTCGCTGCGTCCGCCCGCGCGCTCGGCCTCGCCGCCCGCGCCGACAAGAGCGTCGAGGAGGCGCTCGGCTGGATCGCCCGCCACGCCGACCGCAATCGGCCGCCGGTCGTCCTCATCCTCGGCTCGCTCTATTTGGCGGGCCGCGTGCTCCAGGCCAACGATCAGGTGCCGACCTAGCGCGCGCCGGCTTCGGTGACCTCGCCCAGCGCCGACCCCGCCGCGAGGGCTTCCGCGGCCTTGCGACGCCGCGTCTCGCCGGCGACACGCAGGCCTTCGAGCAGGACGAACAGGACCGCGAACAGGCCGGCGCCGGCGGTCCAGCGGAACACGGTCGCATAGCCGTAAGTGTCGAACGCCTCGCCGGCGATGCCGCGGCCGAGCGAGCCGATCAGGAAGGTCAGCGACGAGAGAAGCGCATATTGCACCGCCGTGAACTTCTTGCTGACGATGCCCGAAAGGTAAGCGACGAACGCCGCGCCGGCGATGCCGGTGGAGATGTTCTCGTAGGAGATGGCGAGAAGGAGGCGCACCATCCGCTCGTCGAAGCCGATCGCCCCCAAGGCGCGGTCGAGGAACAGGAAATGGGCGACCGCGTCGACGTTCCGGCCGCCTTCGGCAAGGTCCGCGTAGACGAAATTGCCGAACACGGGGAGGATCGCGCCGAGCAATATGGTCGCGATCCGGCCGACCCGCAGGAACAGATAGCCGCCGAGGCTGATGCCGAGAATGGTCATAACGATGCCGAATATCTTCGACGCGAAGGCGACCTCGTCCTTCGTGTAGTGGAGGAAATCGAGGTAGAAGGGGAAGGCGAACGAGCCCCAGATATTGTAGCAGAGCGTGTAGGTGAGGATGAAGCCGATCACGATCAGCACGGCCCAGCCAAGCCGCGCGGTGAGCTCGGCGAGCGGGGCGACCAGCGCCGAATAGAGGTGGTTCATCGCGGCCCGGCCGCCGGTCGGCCGGGCCTGCTGGTGGGCGATGACGTTCTGGCCGCGCGCCTTCATGCGGTTGAGCATGGCGGCGACGATCAGCGGCACCAGCACGGTGGCGACGATGATCCACGGGCCGGTGGTCTTGGTGAAATCGGCGACCGAGGGCTTGGCGACGCCGGGCGGGCTGTCGCCGAGCATGCCGACCATGAAGCGGCCGATCGAGACGATCGCCCACGCCCAGGCGAGGCCGACGATGGCGAGCGCAATGGCGCGGGTGCGCTGGTCGAGCGCGCCGGCCTCGCTCAGCGCGTCGTCCGCCTGGTCGGTGTCGGGCCTTTCGGTGTCGGGCGCGCGCAGGGTGACGAAGATGAGGATGACGACGAGGCCCGCCATCAGCGCATAGACCATCGCCCACGACATGCGCGCGGCAAGGACGAGGGCGAGCGCGCCGCCGACGATGCTCGCGGTGCGGTGGCCGAGCTGGTAGACCGGCGACAGCAATTCGACAGGCGTCCGCTCGTCGGAGACGTCGATCCGCCAGGCGTCGATGGCGATGTCCTGCGTCGCCGAGGCGAAGGCGGCCATCAAAGCGAACAGGGCGAAGGTGCCGAGATTGGTCGTGGGGTCGGTTGCGGCGAGGCCGGCGAAGCCCAGGACGAGCACCGCCTGACACAGTGCGATCCAGCTCTTGCGGCGCCCGAGCCGCTCGAGCAGCGGCAGCTTCAGGCGGTCGACGAGCGGCGACCAGAGGAACTTGAACGAATAGCAGAGGCCGATCCAGGAGAGGACGCCGATCGTCGCCAGGTTGATCTTGGATTCGCCCAGCCAGGCGTTGAGCGTGCCGATCAGCAAGGCGAAGGGCAGGCCCGAGGAGAAACCGAAGGCGAGCATGATCGCCGCCTTGCGGTTGGCCAGCGCCCATTTGAGCAGCCGCCAGCCCTTCGGCCTTGCCTTGGTCTCCGCCATCGCCTGCTCCCAAAAGAGGCAGCTTAGCCCCGCCGCGCGGCTTGGCTAGGCCATATTCAGTCCTCCCTGTGCGCGAAGCGCATGGGGAGGACGAGATCGCCCCGCCCTTGCCAGCGCCCCCGCTTCGGCGCAATTTCGCCAGCCATGGACATGCCGATCCGCCTGCGGCCGACCGAGGGCCAGCTCGCGCTCGCCGCCACCATCGCCCGCGGCGAGGCGAGCGTCGGCGCCGGCGTCGAGACCGTCCCGGCATTAGTCTACACCGACGAAGCCCGCTTCGAGGCCGAGCAGGCGCGGATCTTCCGCAAGGGCCCGCAGGTCGTCGCCCCGTCGGCCTTGCTGCCGCGCAACAACATGGCGGTGCCGCACGACGGCTTCGGCGTTCCGCTCCTCCTCACCCGCGACCGTGAGGGCCGGGCGCACATCTTCTTCAACGTCTGCCGGCATCGCGGCACGCGGCTGCTGGAGGGCGGCGCGGCCCAATGCGCCCCGCGGATCGTCTGCCCCTACCACGCCTGGTCCTACGCGCTCGACGGATCGCTCGCCGGCCTGCCCCGCCCGGACACCTTCCCCGGCCTCGACAAAGCGGATTACGGTCTCGCCGAATTGCCCTCGTGCGAGGCGGGCGGGCTGATCTGGCTGGCGCGCGACCCGGAAGCGGCGGATTTCACCGACGCCCGGACCCTCGCCGCCGAGTTCGACGCCTTCGGGCTTGCCGGCCATCACCTCTATCGCCGCCGCGTCCACGACGTCCCCGCCAACTGGAAGCTGATCATGGACGCGTTCCAGGAAAGCTACCACGTCCAGCGCCTCCATTCGCCCACCATCGCCCGCTTCTTCGCAGACGGGGTGACGGCGATGGACAATGTCGGCATTCACCAGCGCTCCGCCGTCGGCCGCACCGACCATCTCGCCGACATCGACCCCATGGACTGGGCGGCTCTGAGGGCGGTGATCACCTTCGCCTACCAGCTCTTCCCCGGCACGATCATGATCATGAGCCCGGACTATGTGAACCTGATGGTGCTGATGCCCCAGGCGGTCGGCCGCACCCTGGTCGAGGACTTCATGCTGATCCCGGAGCCGCCCACCACGCCCGAGGAAGAGGACCATTGGGCGCGCAGCTGGGCCTTGCTCGACGAAGGCGTGTTCGGCGGCGAGGATTATCGCGCCGCGGCGCTCGGGCAGGAGGGGCTGGCCAGCGGCGCCCTCGCCCAGCTGACGCTCGGCACGCTCGAAGCCGGGGTCAAATATTTCCACGATCAGGTGGAAAAGGCGCTCGCCGGAGCCGGCTGAGCCTCAGCCGATCGCCGCCCCTCCCCCGCCTGCGCCGGGGCCCGCTTCCTGCGGCGCCGCCAGCGCGTAGAGGCTGAGGCCGGCCGGCATCCTTTTCACCTCCTCGCCGCGCAGCGCCTTGTCGAGTGCGGCGAGGGCGTTCTTGAGCATCTTGCCGGTGAACGGCTTGGCAAGGCAGCCGACCGCCAGGCTGCGCGCCTCGATCGGGCAATGGGCGGTGACGAAGAGGACCGCCACGCCCTTCGCCGCCGCGGCGCGGGCGACGTCGGTGCCGTCGCCGTCGCCGGTCAGCTGCACGTCGCACAGGACGAGGTCGATCGCATCCTGCTCGGCGAGCGCGCGCACCGCCTCGGCCAGGGTGTCGACCGTCGCCGCCACCTCATAGCCGCTCTCGGTGAGCAGATGCTCGTTGTCGAAGGCGACCAGCGGCTCGTCCTCGACGATCAGTATCCGCCGTATCGCCCTTTCACGTTTGCCGAACAGCATATATGCGCTTCTTGCCCCCTTGGGTCGGTTTTGCCTGCGTAACGAGCGAGATGGGGCGGCGGACCCGCGCCCGCCAGTCGGCCGGGCGCAAAAAAGCGGCCCTTTGGCCGTCCCCGTGAGGAGAATCGCTTTGCCCGCCCCGCGCCGCCCCGACGACAAGCCCCGCGAAGGCCAGCGCATCGCCAAATTGCTCGCCCGCGCCGGCATCGCCTCGCGCCGCGAGATCGAGCGGATGATCGCCGAGGGACGCGTGGCGCTCGACGGCAAGCCGGTCGAGACCCCGGCGACCCTGCTCGCCTCGCTCCACGGCGTCACCGTCGACGGCAAGCCGGTCAAGGCGCCCGCCCCGGCGCGCCTGTTCCTCTACCACAAGCCCACCGGCCTGCTCACCACCGAGCGCGACCCCAAGGGCCGCCCGACCATCTACGACCGCCTGCCCAAGGACCTGCCGCGGGTGATGCCGGTCGGCCGGCTCGACCTCAACACCGAGGGCCTCCTCCTCCTCACCACCGACGGCGAGCTGAAGCGCCAGCTCGAGCTCCCCGCCTCGGGGGTCGAGCGCGCCTACCGCGCCCGCGTCTTCGGCGCGGTCAGCCAGGAGAGGCTCGAGGACCTCATCCAGGGCGTCGAGATAGAAGGCGTCCGCTACGGCCCGATCGACGCCAATCTCGAGCGCCGGACGGGGCGCAACGCCTGGATCGAGCTGAAGCTGAAGGAAGGCAAGAATCGCGAGGTGCGGCGGGTGCTCGAGCATCTCGGCCTGCAGGTCTCCCGCCTGATCCGCATCGCCTACGGCCCGTTCGCGCTCGGCGACCTGCCCTCCGGCGCGGTGATCGAAGTGCGCCAGCACGACCTGGTCGCGTTCCGCAAGGGGCAGAACCAATCCTCCCTGCCGCGAAGCGGTGGGGAGGGGGACCGCCCGAAGGGTGGTGGAGGGGCCAGACGCCGCAACGCCCCTCCACCGCGCTCCGCGCGGTCCCCCTCCCCACGCGCTCCGCGCGCAGGGAGGATCGAAAAATGAGGATCATCGCCGGCCAATGGCGCGGCCGGCCGATCGTCGCCCCGCCCGGCCCGGCCACTCGGCCGACCTCCGACCGCACCCGCGAAGCTTTGTTCTCGATGCTGGCCAGCCGCATCGGCAGTTTCGAGGGATTGCGCGTCGCCGACCTGTTCGCCGGCTCCGGCGCTCTCGGCCTCGAAGCCCTGTCGCGCGGCGCGGCCCACTGCGTCTTCGTCGAGACCGACCGCGCGGCGATCGAGGCGATCCGGCGCAACCTCGCAACGCTGGGTGCCGCCGGGCAGACCGACATCCGCGCGGGCGACGCGACCCTGCTCGCCGGGGGGCCATTTGACTTGGTGATGGCGGATCCCCCTTATGGAAGCGGCCTCGGCCAGAAGGCGCTGTTCCACCTTGCTGCGACCGGCGCGCTCGCGTTGGGCTGCTTGGCAAGCCTCGAAACCGGACGGAGCGAGGAGGTCGAGCTGCCGGGCCTGGTCCCGATCGCCGACCGTAGCTACGGAAAGGCCCGAATCAGACTCTTCCGCGCCTGAGCGCGCCTTGACGGAGGACGTGCCGGCCCCGCCTACAAGCCGAAGATTCCGATAATCGCTCCGACGATGGCGGCCGCCGGCTTAGCGTATTCGGCGACTTTCTGCAGCGTCGTCAGGATCTGGTTTCCCTGCGCCTTCACCACCTCCTTGGGCGGATTCTCGCGCAACGCTGCTTCCGCGAAATTCTCATAATCCCTGAGCAGGGCCTTCCCTTCCGCTTCAGGCAGCTGTTGCGAAGCAGCCACCACCGGCTCGCGCAGCTCGGCCAGCTTCTGCTTCAGCTCCGGCGCGGCTTCCGAGCTTTCGATCATGTTGTTCGTGATGGTGATGGTGTCGGCAATCATCGTGCCCGTGTTGATCATGTTGCCTGTGCCGCTGCTATTGATCGTCGTCATGATGATGCTCCCATTCAGCATGGTGAGATTCAACTGGCCGGAATTGGACAGGCTCCGGTCGGCCGCCTCGCGACTGATACGCTCCAACAGCACCGCCGTATATTTTTCCGACTCCCGCGGGTTGAGCTCGGACCGGTCGTAGTCGGAGACGAGCCGCAGCACGGCCTGCAGATCGACCCCATGGCGCTGCGCCCGGCGCAGCGTTCCGCTCAGCCGCTTGCAATATTTGTCTAGCAGGACGGCAAAATTGTGATCGCCGTCGCCGGCCTTGGCCAGATCCTCCCGCAGCAGGAGGCAGGTGAACAGCTCCTCGTAGCGGGCGTTCACCTCCTCCACCGCCTCGGCGACGGGGCGCCATGCCTCGCCGCCACGGGGGGCGTCGATATACCAGACTGGAACCGCCAGATCTCCCTCCGGCGAGCGCCACGGGACGAAGCTCAGCGAGCAAGGCAGGCCCGGCAAGGGCAGCTTGAACGCCTTGTCGCCAGGGTCGACGGGATCGCGCCTCGTATTGATGAAGATGAAGTAGGGCCGGCCGGCGAGCACCCAATCCGCGCGATAATCGCCACGGGGGGCGAGCGCGGTGCGCGCCGATTCCCGGGCATAAAGGTCTGCCAGGCTATCCGCCGCTTCGGCCAGCAGCTCATATTGGTCGCGCCGCTCGGGAATGTGAACCGAGACAACATACCGGGCGACCTGCTCGATGATGTCCGACAGTGCCGCCTTGTCGGCCAAGGCCAGTTCGAACCAGATAGAGAGGCGGGCATGGCCTGCTTGATCGGCGATGGCTTCGATCCGCTGCAGAGTCAGCGACAGCGATCCTTCGTCGTCGCCTGCGGGACCTACCGTGACGAGTTCGCCGGCGAGGCAGCGTCCGTAAGGAAGCGGCGGGATCCACTTGTCCACGCGCCCCAGCCGTCCGACCTGGTTGAGCGCCGGCGGCGGCCGGCCGTAGATCCATCGCGGCGCCGGCCGGCTGCTGCCGTCCGCATCCTCCCGCATGAATCGCGTATCGAAAAAGGGGAAGCAGATCTCGACGTACATTGCCGAAGGTTACAGCAACCGGCCGCCCGCCGCCAGAATAGGACTGGCCACCGGCTCGAAGCCGGTGGCCACCGCACGCTGTTACAGCCTTAGCGCGTTAACGCCACGGCGATGAACCACCGTGCTGCCTTGCTTGCCAAGTCCGAAGACCGGTCAGCATCCAAGCGCCGGACCCGGTGAGGGCTCCAGCTCGCCGAAACACGCAGTCTCGGCGTGGACTTTCCGCGCCTATCTGGGGAAAGGCGGCCCCAGTCGTCAAGCCCAAAGGAACCCTTGCCCGCGGCACCCGCGTTCCTTACCCGTTCGCACGTGACGAACCATCCTCGATCCGCCGTCGCCGAGCCGCTTTATCTCAAGGGCCTCAACCCGCCGCAGCGCGAGGCGGTGCTGACCACGGACGGGCCGGTGCTGGTCCTCGCCGGCGCCGGCACGGGCAAGACCGCGGCGCTCACCGCCCGCCTCGCCCACCTCATCGCCACCCGCCGCGCCTGGCCCTCCGAGCTGCTCGCCGTCACCTTCACCAACAAGGCGGCGCGCGAGATGAAGGAACGGGTCGGCCGCATCGTCGGCGACGCCGTCGAAGGCATGCCTTGGCTCGGCACCTTCCATTCGGTCGCCGCCAGGATGTTGCGCCGCCACGCGGAACTGGTCGGCCTCCAGTCCAACTTCACCATCCTCGACACCGACGACCAATTGCGCCTGCTCAAGCAGCTGATCGTCGCCGCCGACGTGGACGAGAAACGCTGGCCGGCGCGGCTGCTCGGCGGCCTCATCGACCGGTGGAAGAACCGGGGCTGGACGCCCGAGCAGATCGACGCCGGCGAGAGCGAGGCCTACGCCAATGGCAAGGGCGCCCTCCTCTATCGCCGCTACCAGGACCGGCTGAAGGCGCTGAACGCCTGCGACTTCGGCGACCTGCTGCTCCACATGCTGGTGATCCTGCGCACCCGGCGCGACGTGCTGGAGCATTACCAGAACCGCTTCAAATACATCCTCGTCGACGAATATCAGGACACCAACCAGAGCCAGTATCTCTGGCTCCGCCTGCTCGCCCAGGAGCGCAAGAACATCTGCTGCGTCGGCGACGACGACCAGTCGATATATTCCTGGCGCGGCGCCGAGATCGCCAACATCCTGCGCTTCGAGAAGGACTTCCCCGGCGCCAAGATCGTCCGGCTCGAGCAGAATTACCGCTCGACGCCGCACATCCTCGCCGCCGCCTCCGGCCTCATCGCCCACAATGGCGGCCGGCTCGGCAAGACGCTCTGGACAGACGCCAAAGACGATGAAGGCGGCGAGGGCGAGAAGGTCCATGTCGTCGGCGTCTGGGACGGGCCGGAGGAGGCGCGCCGGGTCGGCGAGGAGATCGAGACGCTCGAGCGCAAGGGCACG
>JBJMTY010000214.1:0-7711 GCA_045811445.1 Allosphingosinicella sp.
CTTCGACCTGCTCGCCGCGATGAACACCGGCCACGACGGCTCGATGTGTACGCTCCACGCCAACAGCCCGCGCGAATGCCTCGGCCGTATGGAAAACATGATCCTGATGGGCGACATCAAGATCCCGAAGGAAGCCATCAGCCGGCAGATCGCCGAATCGGTCGACCTCATCGTTCAGGTCAAGCGCCTGCGGGACGGTTCGCGCCGCACCACCAACATCACCGAGGTGATCGGCATGGAAGGCGACGTCATCGTCACCCAGGAACTCTTCAAGTTCGAATATCTCGACGAGACCGCCGACGGCAAGATCATCGGCGAGTATCGCAGCATGGGGCTGAGGCCCTACACGCTGGAGAAGGCCAAGCAGTTCGGCTTCGACCAGCCTTATCTCGAGGCGTGCCTGTAAGACATCGTCCAAAAGTGGTACTTTTGGCCGGGTGAAGGAAGGCCCAAGGTAGGCTCAGGAAAGGCCCAGGGTAGGCTGAAGCGGGGCGCGAAGCGCGACAGGACCGACGGCGCGAATTCAGTTCGCGCCAGCCCCCCTTGAGCCGGGTCTGTCCAAGGCGCGGAAGTTCCGAAGTTCCGCGTTTAAAAAAATCCAATCGATCACAGAATGCCTATTTGATCGGTTTTTCCGATCAGTGGCGCGCGCGCGGCAAGGCGTCGGCAACGCCGGCGCCCCCGATTCGGGCGGCGCCGGGCTGTGCGGGAAGATCCACGATGAGAAAGAGCCGGCCCGGAACATAGCAGGAATCGCCTTCCGGAGCAACGCGGCGGCGAGTGTGAGCCGGAGGGCGCGGCACGAGCGGCCGGGCTGGTGAGCGGCTGCCAGATGCTCGCCGCGCGGACGCCGCGTGAGGGCCGCGTCGGTGCCATGTGAGTGCCGGGCCGCTACCGGAGCGGTCCCCCGAGAGTTACCGCGAAGGACATCGCTTCCGGAAGCGTGAGCCAGCGCGGTCTGCCGGACCTGCGGGCCTGGCCTCCACCTGAACCTGAATGCCGGTTCAACTTGCGTGCGGATCCCGATCGCCGGTTCGGCGGGCGAGGTCCGCGCCGCAGCGGGCGCAGCGGCGGCGGGGCCAGGGTGAGCTCCACCGGAAGACCGAATATGGCGCGTACACGAACACGCAAAGCCCGCACGCCCGGCACCGCGCCCACCGGCACGCGACGAAAGCGGCGAGGAAAAGGCCCGGAACCAGCGCCACCACCCCCTGCCCCGGCCACATGCGGTCGACCGCCCCCTCCAGGACCCGCGCCGGCCCGAGCAGCCAGCCGACGACGATGAGGCCGGCGAGGAGGGCGTAGCGGCGGGGGGACATGGCGCGGGTGTAGGGCGCCGGGCGCGGATCGGCCAGAGGGGGGGAGTGGGTTCACGCGGAGGCGCGGAGGCGCGGAGGGGGGGGCGGTGGGACGGAGGCCGGCCGGTCCTCGAAAGTGACCGCGAAGCCATGTGGCTGGCGGCCGCCGCGGCGGCGGAGAAGGTTAGGCGAGGGATGGGCCCTGCTCGTCGCCCCAGCGAAGGCTGGGGCCCATGCCGAGTCGGAGCCGAAGCGGACGTTGGCGGGTCCCCGCTTCATTGCGTCGGCGGAGCGGCGGCTGGCATTCGTCGTAAATGATGATTATAGTATCTATGACTCGCCAAAACCGCAGGGCGGGCGTGGGGGCGGCAATGCTCAACGAATGGTCCGACCGGGTGCCGCCGGGCCCGCCGCGACCCTGCTGGCGGACAGGCGACTTCTGGTGCGGCGTCCTCGTGGCGGCCGTCATTGCCGCGCTGCTGCTCAGCGCCGGCGAGATGGTAGGGCTGCTGCCGTGAAGGCGCTCAGCTGCCCTCGCGCTCCAGGAGCCGCACCGGCTCCACCCCGAGCGCCCCCGCCAGCGCCTCGAGGGTAGCGATCGTGATGTTCCGCTCCCCGCGCTCGATGCCGCCGACGTAGGTGCGGTGGTAGCCGCACACCTCGGCCAGCTCCTCCTGCGAAAGGTCCTTCCCCTTCCGCAAGCGGCGCACGTTTTCGGCGATCACACCTTGCAGCCCGCCTGCCCGCTTCGCCTTCTTGGCCATGCCGCATGGGGCGACAATGATGACTATGCGTCTACACCCTATAGGGTGCAGAAATTGCTTACAGGCGTTCAGATTTCTCTTTCGCCTAGGAACCCGGGTCGTCAGAGTGGAGCGGGAAGGGGCAAGCTTTGAGCCGACAACTTATCAACGAGTACCGAGCCGAGCTCGATCGACTCCGCGCCATTTCGGGTAGCCGACGGGAAAGTGTGCTGCGCGAAGCCTTCAAGGACCTGCTGAAGCGGTGGGGAAGACAGCACGACCTCCAGTTCATCGCCGAGCACGATATCCTCACAAAGCGGATGACGCGCATTTACGTCGACGGCGCCCTGCTCCACCCCCTCCGGGTTCCCTTCGGTTACTGGGAGGCGAAGGACGAGAGGGACGATCTTGCGGCGGAGATCGCGACCAAGTTCCGTAAGGGTTATCCGAAAGACAACATCATCTTCACGGACGACGTGACTGCCGTGCTTTGGCAGGATGGCACGGAAGTGATGCGCGCCGCCATGCAGGCTGACGACGACACGCTGCTCTCGCTCCTCACCCGGTTCTTCGCTCACCAGCGTCAGGAGATTGCCGACTTCAACGAGGCAGTGAAGCGGTTTGCGGCGGACCTTCCGGCCATCCTCAACGCGCTCCGTGATCGGATCGGCGAAAAGCATGCGGCGAGTAGCGCATTCGCCACCGCTGTAGAGGATTTCCTCAAGCACGCGCGGGAAGCCATCAACCCGGCCGTAACCGAAGACGATGTGCGCGAGATGCTGATCCAGCACATCCTCACGGAGGACATCTTTGCCAAGGTATTCAACGAGCCAGATTTCCACCGCAAGAACAACGTTGCCGCCGAGCTCTACAAACTGGAGGACAAGCTCTTCGATCGCGGCGAGAAAGCGACGCTGCTGCGCGCGCTCGATCCTTATTATTCGGGCATCGCCTCCACGGCGGCGCTGATACAGAGCCACTCCGAAAAGCAGGGCTTCCTGAAGGCGCTCTACGAAGATTTCTACAAGGCATATAATCGAAAAGCCGCCGACCGACTCGGCGTGGTCTACACGCCGGGCGAAATCGTGCGCTTCATGATCCGCTCGGCCGACTGGTTGTGCGAGAAGCATTTCGGTAAGAACCTGATTGATCGCGGTGTCGAGATTCTCGATCCGGCGACCGGGACGGGCACTTTCATCGTCGAGCTGCTCGAGCATTTCCGTGGTAATCACGACAAGCTCCGGTACAAGTACAAGGAGGAGCTTCACGCGAACGAAGTAGCGATCTTGCCCTATTACGTCGCCAATCTGAACATTGAGGCGACGTACCAGGCAATTACCGGACATTTCGCAGAATTCGAGAATTTGTGCCTAGTCGACACACTTGACAACGTCGACGCGCTTGGCATCCACTCTGGCCACCAATTCGATCTACTCGGCAGCCTGAGCGACGAAAATATAGAGCGCATAAAGCGTCAGAATCGGCGCAAAATCAGCGTCATCATCGGCAATCCGCCCTACAATGCCAACCAGCAGAACGAAAACGACAACAACAAAAACCGGACCTACGCGCACATCGATAAGCGTATTAAGGATACGTACGTTAAGGAGAGCACCGCGCAGAAGACCAAACTCTACGATATGTACGCGCGCTTCTACCGATGGGCGAGCGATCGGCTGGGGGATGAGGGGGTGCTGGCGTTCGTTACGAACCGCAGCTTCATCGAGAGTCGAACTTTCGATGGGTTCCGGAAGCTAGTTGGTAAAGACTTTCAGGAAATTTGGATAGCTGACCTTGGGGGTGATGTCAGACTCAACCCACGGCTGTCCGGGCCCAAGCACAATGTTTTTGCTATTCAGACCGGCGTTGCCATCTCCTTCTTTGTGCGTAAACGCGCAAAGGTTATTTCGGCCGTCCGATATATACGCCGTGCAGAAGACGAGACGGCGGAAGATAAGCTTTCTTGGCTTAACGCCAGCGCACTGGAGGCGCTGCCGTGGATACTTTTGAAGCCCTCCGCGACCGGTGATTGGATCGACGAAGGTAGGGTTGACTGGTCCAGCCTCTTGCCGTCGGTCGAAAAACGCTCGCGTGCCAAGCGAAGCATCTTTGCTGAAGTGCAACTGGGCTTTTCAACTAACAGAGATGATTGGGCCACCGACTCTTCAGTCGAAAGCCTGAAGGCTAAAATTAAAGAGCTGATCAAGGTATATGAGGGCGCACCGCGCAAGCCCGACGAGAGAGCACGACGCGGAATAAAGTGGTCTGAGACATTGCTGCGCCGGAAGTTTGCGGGACAAACCGAACGATTTTCCAAGCAGCGCCTTCGCGACGTGCTCTATCGCCCGTTTAGCCGCCTCCATCTCTACGATTCGGACATTTTCATCGATCGACCGGGTATTCTTTCCTACATGGTCAACGGCGATGGTCTATTGGCGATCAGCGGCAGTCCTTCATCGAAACCATTTCAGGCGCTGGCATCCGTTATTCCTGTCGGTCTTGATGCTCTGGAGAAGACCAAAGTTCTTCCCCGCTATCGCTACACGCAATCCGGCGAGCGGATCGACAACGTCACCGACTGGGCGTTCAAAAAATTCACTGCGGAGTACGGCAAGAAGGGTGTCACCAAGGACGCGATCTTCCATTATGTCTACGCCGTCCTTAACGATCCCGGGTACCGCGAAAGATATGCGCTAAACCTCAAGCGCGAGTTCCCGCGCATCCCGTTTTATACGAATTTCGCGCGCTGGGCTGCGTGGGGCGAGGCGCTGATGGCGATGCACATCGGCTATGAGAAGGTCGAGCCTTGGCCGGTTGAGCGGATCGACACGCCCGACCCGAGGCGCGCCGAAGACACCCTTCCCAAGCCGATCCTAAAGTCTGTGCCCGATCAGGGCGTGGTCCGGATCGATGAAGATACGCAGGTCGCAGGCATACCGCGCCAAGCGTGGGACTACCGCCTCGGCAACCGCTCTGCGATCGACTGGGTGCTGGACCAGCACAAGGAGAAGACGTCGCGCGATCCGACGATACGCAAGAAGTTCAACACATATCGCTTTGCTGACCACAAGGAGAGCATGATCGCCCTCCTGGCAAAGGTCGTGCGCGTCAGCATCGAGACGGTGGGGATCACCGATGCGATGCAGGCGTTGCCATCAGGCGCCCGGGGTGAAACTGCAGAAGCTGACACATTCGCAGAGCGACTGAGCGCGTTGCGCGGAAGCAGCGCCCGAGATATCGACCTTGGCATTTGATTTCGATTCGCTGCTGAGAAAGCTAAAGCCGCAGAAGAGTGCCGGGGTCCTCAAGCGCCGTTCTGACCCACGACTTCGCTTTGTGACGGACGACACAGCCGATAGCCCCGTCCTCCTCGATACCAGCGTCTATATTGATCAGCTGAATGATCGGCTACCGGCAAGCGTACGCAATCTTCTGGATCGCAGCGTGCTCAACCATTCCGCGGTAGCAATCACTGAACTGGCGCATCCGTTCGGACGGCTTGATCCGGAGCATTCCGATACAACAGCAAACCTTGATCTGATCCGCACCGTGATAGCCCTCATTCCGCAGAATCGGCTACTCACGCCCACCTTGCAGGCGTCGGTCCAAGCTGGCGTGGTTACCGGGATCATCGCGCGTCGACTAGGACTACCCAAATCCGACGCTCAACCGATGCTGAACGATGCAACCTTGTTCTTCCATGCACTGGAAACCGGATCAGTGCTGCTGACAGGCAACGTTAGGGATCTTGATCTGATTCAGCAATTGGTGCCCGCCGGGCGCGGACGCGTGTTGTTTTATCGCCGTCTATGATCTCAGCTGAATCGAGGACTGTTCCCCACCCCGCGCCACTCAGCTGGAGGCGTGCCCTCACCCTGCCGCCGCTGTGCGGCGGCTGTCCCTCTCCCGAAATGGGAGAGAGTTTTCAGGCTTGGGTGCCCCTGCCCAGCCGCTCGCGCAGCAGCAGGAGCAGCGCCACCAGGGCCATGCCCATCAGCACGCCCGAGCCGTATTGGAGGAGCTCGGAGGCCGGGTCGTGGGCGTGCTTGTCGGCGATCTGGAAGGAGGTGCCGGCGGCGACGAAGAGGGCGATGGCGAGGCTCGACCAGACGGGCACGCGGCGGCCGTCGGGGCCGGGCCGCGGCTTGAGGATGGCGAAGGCGACGGCGGCCAGCATGAGCAGCTGGACGCCGAGCATGACGATGACGATCGCGCGCATGTCTTGTTATCCCCCCTGGAGCCCGGTCGCCGGCGAAACTGGCATGGACGGGGCGGGTGAGGCAATGGCGGCGGTGCAGACTCCCGTGCCCTCTCCCTGCCGCCGCTTCGCGTCGGCTGTCCATGCCGAGGTCGTCCTGTCCCCCGGACAGGACTGAGCCGCGCGGGGCGCGGCTCACCTCGACATCCCGAGATGGGAGAGGGATTGGGGCGCTAGCAGCGTCACGGAAGTAAATTCCGTGACGTCGGACGGGTTCTCTCACGAGACCCGCCGCCCGGCTTCACGCGGCTCTTCGCGCTGCTTCGGCGGCGTTTCACGCCGGCGGCGCTGCGCTCGGCGCTCTCAGCCCGCCTTGAGGGCTAGCGTGGCGGCGATGACGGCGAGGAGGAAGGCGAAGATCTGGACCGCGTTCCAGGGGACGAAGCCGGGGCGGTCGACGTCGCGGCGGCGCTGGCGGCGGTGCTCGGCGAAGGCGGCCGCCACGGCGAGCGCGAGGAGGAGGGCGGCGGCGAGCCAGAGGAGCTGGCGGGGTTCGAGGTCCATGGGCCGCAAAATGGGGGCTGGGGGCGGCGTGTCCAGTGGCTGGCGCGCCCGCGTCAGCCCGCCAGCTTGTCGACCTTGGCCTGGAGGGCGGCGAGCTCGGACCTGAGGCGGTGGATTTCGGCGTCGCGGTCGTTGGGCTCGGCGGCGGCGGGAGCGGTCGCGCCCGGGGCGCCCGCGCCGGGGCGGGCGACGCCGGCGGCGGCCTGGAACATCTCCATGTTGCGCTTGGCGAGCTCGGCGAACGGGCCGCCGGTGAAGGCGCCGGCGAGCGCGTCGCGCAATTGCGCCTGGTTGCGCTGCAGGGCGTCCATCGAGGCTTCGAGATATTGCGGGACGAGGCCCTGCATGCGGTCGCCGTAGAGGCCGATCAGCTGCCTCAGGAAGTTGATCGGCAGCATCTCGGAGCCGCGCGATTCCTCGTCCATGATGATCTGGGCCAGCACCGGGCGGGTGATGTCCTCGCCCGATTTGGCGTCGACCACTTTGAACTCGCGTTTCTGGCGGACCATCTCGGCCAGGCGGTCGAGCGTGATGTAGGACGAGCTTTCGGTGTCGTAGAGCCGCCGGTTCGCGTATTTCTTGATGATGACCACGCCGTCACCCGATCCCGAAACGCCCATCGGAGGCTCCCTTGCTGCGCCGCAAACCGGCCTAGCACCGAAGCTTGGTGCGCCGCAACACAGGCCCCGGCCGCTGCCGCTTTTCCTCGATTTGCTGCGCGGCGAGACCGCCGGCGACGCGGCGCGGGCGGCGCGCGTCCTGGCCGGCCTCAGGCGCTACCAGGAAGCGGCGCGGCGGCCGCCGCCCGAGCCCCCGGCGGCGGTGGCGACGCGGCTGGGGGCGAGCCTGCGCGATTATGGCGGTGAAGGCGTGCCGGCGCTGTTCGTGCCGTCGCTGATCAACCCGCC
>JBJMTY010000215.1:0-7375 GCA_045811445.1 Allosphingosinicella sp.
AAGGTCCAGACCGGCTACGACGCCGACACCGGCCAGCCCAAATACGAGATGGAGGAGCTCGAATATGAGGTCCTGCCCCAGATCGTCGTCATCGTCGACGAGCTCGCCGATCTGATGATGACCGCCGGCAAGGAAGTCGAGTTCCTGATCCAGCGCCTCGCCCAGAAGGCGCGCGCGGCGGGCATCCACCTGATCATGGCGACCCAGCGCCCGTCGGTCGACGTCATCACCGGCGTCATCAAGGCGAACCTGCCGACCCGCATCTCGTTCGCGGTCACGTCGAAGATCGATTCGCGCACCATCCTGGGCGAGCAGGGCGCCGAGCAGCTGCTCGGCAAGGGCGACATGCTCTACATGCCCGGCGGCAAGCAGATCGCCCGCGTCCACGGCCCGTTCGTCTCGGACGAGGAAGTGCGCGCCGTCGCCGATTTCTGGAAGGCGCAGGGACGGCCCGATTATGTCCAGGCGGTGACCGAGGAGCCGGAGGACGGCGGCTACATGTTCGAGGGCCAGCCGACCGGCGAGGACGACCCCGAGGCCCAGCTCTACCGCAAGGCGATCCAGACCGTCGCCGAGAGCCAGAAGGCCTCCACCTCCTACCTCCAGCGCCAGCTGCGCGTCGGCTACAACAACGCCGCCCGGCTGATCGAGCGGATGGAGAAAGACGGCATCGTCTCCGCCCCCGACCATGTCGGTCGCCGCGAAGTGCTGGTCGACCCGGAAGGGCGGCCGATCTAGCGGAACCGGCCGGAGAGGATTCCCTTCGGCCGCGGAATGTGCGATTCTCGCAACCGAGTGAGGATTCCGCCATGGATGCACGAAGCCAGCGAGACCAGGTCGATCGAAATTACGACGCCTTCGTGCGCGTGCTCGGATCGATCCTGGCGGATCACCGCGATCAGCTCGCGCTCATGCGGGACGGCCGGATCGTCGGCTATTTCGATACGCCCCGCGAAGCTCTCCGGGCCGCCGCCGAGTGGTTTCCCGACGGCATATTCTCCATCCAGGACGTGACCGACGAGCCGATCGATCTGGGCTTCTGGTCCCATGTCGGCCCTTGAGTGGAGACGAGACCGGCGCCGCATTCTGCTGCCTGTCCTGATCCTTCGGCCTTTTCCCGTCACCGATCTTGCCGGTGAGGCTGCGACTGCGCTCCTCGACACCGGCTCCTCCGTCAGCGGCATCGCCTCGCGAGTGGCGGAGCGGCTCGGACTGCGCGCAATGGGCAAGCGGCCTCTCCTCTCTGCCCAAGGCGAGGGCCAGGTTGAGCGATACGCCTTTCGGATCGGCCTCACCGCGGACTCCCTGCGCGCTGAGCCGCCGAGCTTCCCCTTCCTGTTCGACGAGGTGATCGGGATAGAGTTGACCAACGCTTTCGAGTTCGACGCGCTGCTGGGAATGGACATCCTCTCCCGGTGCGACTTCAGCATGAGCCGGTCGGGCATTTGCCGGCTCGACTTCGGCTGATGGGGAACCGGCGGGTTCAGTGGGCATTCAAGAGCCGCCGCCTAGGGCGGCCCACATCCTTTCATCGACGGAGCTCTTCATGCCGCGTTTCGCCACGCTCGCCTTCGCCGCCGCCGCCGCGCTGCCGGCCGCCGCTCTCGTCGCCCAGGCCCCCGCCCCGCTGGCGCAGGTGCAGGCGCACCTTGGCGCCGTGGACACGATGACGGCGAGCTTCTCGCAGACCGACCGGCGCGGGCAGACGCTGACCGGCACGCTGACGCTGAAGCGCCCGGGGCGCATCCGGTTCGAGTATCAAAAGGGCGTGCCGATGCTGATCGTCGGGGACGGCAAGGCGATCAACGTCATCGACTATCAGGTGAAGCAAGTGCAGCGCTGGCCGCTCGGCAACTCGCCGCTCGGCGTGCTGCTCAACCCGAACCCCGACCTCACCCGCATCGCCAAAGTGGTGCGCAACGACGCCCAGACCCTTTTGGTGTCGGCGCGCGACCCGAAACGGCCCGAATTCGGCACCATCACGCTCGGCTTCGCCAAGGTCCCCTCGGCGCCGGCGGGGCTGATGCTGCAGGGCTGGGTGATGCTGGATTCCCAGAACAACCAGACGACGGTCAAGCTCTCCAACCAGCGCTTCAACGTCGCCGTCGCCGACAGCGCCTTCCGCTGGACCGACCCCCGCCGCAACGGCGGACCCAGGGGTTAACTTTCTGCCATTCATCGGGGCGAAAGCTGCCCTCGCCTAGAAAAGCTCTTGCGATTGCGGTGGGCGTCGCCGGGATTTCCCCCTGTTGCCCGGACCGTTTGCCCGATCGTGCCTCGCGTGAACAACGCCTGGTTGGCCCCCGCTCCACGCCCCCGGAGCGGGGGCCTTTGCTTGTCGGCACCCTAGGAATTGCGGGGGCGGGAAGCTAAGCCCGGGCCCATGTCGTCCACCCTCAAGATCGCGTCCTGGAACATCAACTCGGTGCGCGCGCGCCTGCCCATCGTCGAACGCTTCCTCGTGGAGGAGCAGCCGGACATACTCTGCCTGCAGGAAACCAAGGTCGAGGACGCCCTGTTTCCCGGCGGTCCGTTCCACGCCCTCGGCTATGTCCACCACATCGTCTGCGGCCAGCGCATGCATCACGGCGTCGCCATCCTCAGCCGCGTGCCGATCCAGGAGGAAGCGCGCTACGACTGGCAGGCTAACGGCGAGGCGCGCCACATCGGCGTGCGCCTTCCCTCCGGCATCAGGCTCGAGAACGTCTACGTTCCCGCCGGCGGCGACGTGCCGGACCGCGCGGTGAACGCCAAGTTCGGCCAGAAGCTCGACTTTATCGGCCGCATGACCGCCTGGTCCGAAACCTGCCGCGAGCCGACCATCATGGTCGGCGACTTCAACGTCGCGCCGCTCGAATGCGACGTCTGGAGCCACAGGCAGCTCCTCACCGTCGTCAGCCATACGCCCGTAGAGGTCGAGGCGCTGACCAGGCTCCAGCGCAGCAACGGCTGGATCGACCTCGGCCGCCATTTCCATCCCGCGCCGGGGCGCCTCCACACCTGGTGGAGCTATCGCTCGCCGGACTGGACGAAGAACGACCGCGGCCGCCGCCTCGACCATATGTGGGCGACGCCCGACGTCGCCGCGCAGGCCGTCTCGCACCGCGTCCACGAGCCGTGCCGGAACTGGGAGCGCCCCTCGGACCACGTGCCCCTGGTCACCGAGTTTCGCGTGTGAGCGAAGGCCGCGCCGTCGCCCGCGCCATCGACGCCTTGCGGCGCGGGTGGCCGGTGGCGGTCGGCGACGCGGCCTTCCTCGCGGTCGAGACCGCGGATCTCGAAATTCTCGCCGCGTTCAATGGCGCGGCCGGCGCCGACCTGCTCATCTCCGGGCCCCGCGCGGCGACCCTCAAGCTCACCAACCAGCGCGAGGCGGTGCCGTCCGAGCCGGTGCTGATCGCGCGCGCGTCCTGGCTCGACCTCGACGCCGCCCGCGCCGTCGCCGATCCCGCGCTCGACCTCGCTCATCCGCTGAAGGGCCCATTCCGGACGAAGGCGATCGCCTCTCCCGCGACGGCTGAAGCGGCGCTCCGCCTGGCGCGGCTCGCGGGGCTGCTGCCGGCCTTGTTCGTGCAAGAAGCGGCCGCCGTCGAAGCGTCGGTCCCGGTCGCCGAAGTAAATGCCGCGTCGGCCGGGGCCGAATTGCGCATCGTCTCGCGCGCCCGCCTGCCCGTCGCCGCCGCCGAGCAGGCCGAGATCGTCGCTTTCCGGGCGGCCGACGGGGCCGAGCATGTCGCCTTGCTGATCGGCGCGCCCACCGGCCCGCCGCCCCTCGTCCGGCTGCACAGCGAATGCCTGACCGGAGACGTGCTCGGCTCGCTGAAGTGCGATTGCGGGCCGCAGCTCGACGGCGCGCTGGCGGCGATCGCCGCGTCGGGCTGGGGCATTCTCCTCTATCTGCGCCAGGAAGGCCGCGGCATCGGCCTCGTCAACAAGCTGCGCGCCTATGCGCTCCAGGACCAGGGCTTCGACACGGTCGATGCGAACCTGCGCCTCGGCTTCGGCGACGACGAGCGCGACTTCACCGTCGCCGCCGCCATGCTCCGCCGGCTCGGCCAGGAGGACGTCCGGCTGCTCACCAACAATCCCCGCAAGGTCGAGGGGCTGGAGGCGGCGGGGGTGCGCGTGGTCGAGCGGGTGGCGTTGAAGGCCGCGGCCGGCGAGCATAATCGCGCCTATCTGGAAACCAAGCGCGTGAGGAGCGGCCACAAGCTCTGACGGCTTGGCGTCAAGTCGGGGTCCGCGCTCCGAACAAGGCCGTGCCGACGCGGACGTGCGTGGCGCCGAGCGTCACCGCGACGGGATAGTCGGCGGACATGCCGATCGACAGGCCGGCGAGGCCGTGGCGCCGGGCGAGCTTGGCGAGAAGGGCGAAATAGGACGCGGGCTCCACGCCGGCCGGCGGGATCGCCATCAGCCCGGCGACCGGCAGCCCGGCCGCGCGCGCGGCCTCCAGCAAGGCGGGCAGATCGGCGACCGGGCAACCGCCCTTCTGCGGCTCGTCCCCGATATTGACCTGGAGGAAGCAATCGGGCCGGCGGCCGGTCCTCGCCATCGCCTTCGCCAATGCCTCGACCAATGAGACGCGGTCGACCGAATGGATGGCGTCGAACAGGGCCGCCGCATCCTCGGCCTTGTTCGACTGGAGGCTGCCGATGAGATGGAGCCGCACGTCGGGCGCCCCGGCCTTCAGCGCCGGCCATTTGGCCTGGGCTTCCTGCACCCTGTTCTCGCCGAAGTCGCGCTGGCCCGCCTCGATCAGCGGCCGGATCGCGTCGGCCCCGTGCGTCTTGGAGACGGCGACGAGGGTGACGCCGGCCGCGTCGCGGCTCGCCAGCTTCGCCGCCTTGTCGATCGCCGCCCGCACCTCGGCGAGGCGCGTGGCGGGAGATGCACCGTCCATGGCGGCTGCTATAGGAAGCGCCATGCGCCGCCGCCAGCCTCCGCCGCGATTGTGGCTGCTGACCGACGAGCGGATGGGCGACGGCCTGTTCGCGGCGATCGAGCGGCTGCCGCCCGGCGCCGGGATCGTGTTTCGGCACCGCTCGCTGGAGGCCGAAGCGAGGGCGGCGCTGTTCGGGAAGGTCCTCGCCGCCGCTCGGGCGCGAGACCTGACCGTCGTAGCGGTGGGCCGCGCTTTCCCCGGCGCCGACGGCGCTCACAATCGCGCGTCCGCGGGCCTGCGTACCGCCTCGGCGCACAACCTGCGCGAGATCCGGCGCGCCGAGCGGCGAGGCGCGGACCTGGTCTTCCTGTCGCCCGTCCACCCCACCCGCTCGCACCCGGGCGCGGCGCCGCTCGGCGCGCGCCGCTTCGCCCGCCTCGCCCGCTTGGCGCGGGTGCCGGTCGTCGCCTTGGGCGGAATGAATGAAGCGCGCTTCCGCGAGCTGCGCGGCGCTTACGGCTGGGCGGGAATCGACGCCTGGCTAGATTAGAAGCGGAAGGCGGTCCCGATGAAGACCGACTTGCTGTCGCGAGCCTGGTCGGCGAGCGGCTCGAGCCGGTCGCGCTGGATCTTGTACCGCACGCCGCCGGTCAAATCGAGGTTGCGGGTCAGGCGATAGGAGCCGCCGAGGCCCACCGTGTAGCTCTGATCCTCGGCGAGGATGCGGGGCGTGGTCGGATCGGCGCGGGCGGCGCCGGCCTCGGCGCGGGCGGTGAAGCGGCTGCCCGAATAGCTGACGCCGAGCTCGGCGGTCTCGTGGCCGCCGCGGATCGGGCCGCCGCGCACCCGGTCGACGTCGCCGGAGAGGGCGAAGCGCTTCCAGCCGAGCGAGACGCCGAGATTGTAGACGGTGGGCGTGATCGCGGTGACCGGCGAGGCCGAGCTTTCCTCGTCCGAACTGCGGATCGGCGCGGCCGCCGCGGCGGCGTGGGCGCGAACCGCGACGCGAATCTTGTTGCTGCCGACGATCGCGGCGGGGGCGAGGCGGAAGCTGTTCGCCTGCAGGCCGCGGCGCGTCAGTTCGGCGGCGAGTCGCGGGTCGGTCACGGCGGGCGTGAAGTTGGTCGACCGCAGCGACAAAGCGGGCGCGGTTCTGCCCCCGGCGATCGTCGCGGCCAGAGCGGGGGTGAGCATGAGCGACAGCGCGGCCACCGCCGCGCTACCCATTCCACCGATGACCGCCAGTCTCTTCAACCCCGTGCGACTCCCGTTCGATGAAGCCGATGTAGTAGCCCGCAACCGCCGAAGCCAGCGATGGGGTCCCTGGCGGCGCGAATCATCGGCGGCTGTTGCATCTTTTCCACAACCGAGGCGCCGCGATACGCCGCGATCCACCCCATGGCGAGGGCGAAGCCGCTTGCCGGGCGCGCCCGCTTCCCTATAACGGCCCCAACCCCTGTCGTTTCGAGGACCCGGATTGTTATGCGCGCTGTTTCTCTCGGCCTGGCGATAGCCTGCGCCTTCACCCTGTCCGGCTGCGAGTTCATTCAGAACGACATCAACAAGACGCTCGGCCACGGCGACACCAACCGGGTCCACACGGCGGATCTCGCCGCCAGCCAGGTGACGACGATCGGCGTCAACGCCTATCTGTGGCGGGCCGCGCTCGACACCTTGTCCTTCGCGCCGCTGGCCCAGACCGATTCGAACGGCGGCGTCATCGTCACCGACTGGTATACCAGCCCCAACACGCCGAACGAGCGGGTGAAGGTCACCGCCACCATTCTCGACCGCGACCTGCGCGCCGACGCGCTGCGCGTCGCCGCCTCGCGCCAGGTGATGCAGAACGGCACCTGGGTCGACGCGCCCGTCGCGGCCGCGACGGTGCAGAAGCTGGAGGAGATCATCCTCACCCGCGCCCGCGACCTGCGCCGAGCCGCGTCCGCCGGCTAAGGAGCCTTCCCTCATGACAGCGCGCTTCAACCCGCTCGAGGCCGACGCGCACTGGCAGCAGGTCTGGGAGGAACGCGGGACCTTCCACGCGTCCGACAGCAGCGCCAAGCCTCGCGCCTACGTCCTGGAGATGTTCCCCTATCCCTCGGGGCGCATCCATATGGGCCACGTCCGCAACTATACGATGGGCGACGTGCTCGCCCGCTACCGGCGCATGCAGGGCCACGAAGTGCTCCATCCGATGGGGTGGGACGCCTTCGGCATGCCGGCCGAGAATGCCGCGATGGAGAAGAAGGTCCATCCCGGCGAATGGACCTGGTCGAACATCGCGACGATGCGCGCCCAGCTCAAGCGGCTCGGCTTCGCGCTCGACTGGAGTCGCGAGCTGGCGACGTGCGACCCCTCTTATTACGGCCACGAGCAGGCGCTGTTCCTCGACCTGTTCGAGGCGGGGCTGGTCTACCGCAAGCAGAGCGAGGTCAATTGGGACCCGGTCGACATGACCGTGCTCGCCAACGAGCAGGTCATCGACGGCCG
>JBJMTY010000216.1:0-10666 GCA_045811445.1 Allosphingosinicella sp.
CGCAGACGATCGTCCACTGCAATTGGGTGCCGTCGCCTTCGGCATGGCCGTCGGCGCGCAGCGTCAGGCGGTAACGGCCCGGCGCCAGCAGCAGCATCTGGCGGACCAGGCTGGCGTCGAGCCGGCCGTAATAATCGACTTCGAGGCCGCCGCGGATGCGCTCGGCGTGCCCGCCTTCGCCCGTCGTGAGGTCCCAATTGAAGGGCGGCGCGCCCGCCAGCCCGGCGAAGCTCGGGTCGTAAACCCCCTTCGCGATGCCGGCGGGCAGGCCGGCGAAGCGCGCCCAGAGCGCGAAAGCGTCGCGATAGGATTTGGCGCCGATCAGCCGCTCGAGCAGCTTCTGCTGCCACGCCCGTCCCTGTGGAGGGCCGGGCGGGGCGGCGGCGCGGCCCGCCAGGCGCAGGATCTGCGCCGTATCGACCCCGGATCCCGCCAGCTGCAGCAGCACCGCATCCTTGAGCAGCGGGTTGCGGTCGAGGATCTGGGCCATCGGCGCCGCATATTTCGGGTTGGCGGCGAGCTTGGCCAGGCCGGGCGCGAGCACGTCCTGGGCGCGGGGCACGAGCCGCGTCACCACGGCGATCTCACGGCCGGCATCGGCCCACCGCTCGGTGGAGAGATAGCGTTCGAGCAAAGTCAGGCGGACGAGGCGCTCGCGCGGGTTGCGCCGGCGCGCCTCCACCAGCAGCCGCTCCGAGCGCGCGCCCTGGCCGGCGGCCTGGGCATCGAGCGCGGCGAGCAGGAAGGGTTCGTCGGCCAGCGAGGCCTGGCGCAGCGCGCGGATCGCCGCCGCCCGGCGGGCCGGATCGGCCCGCTGCGCCGTCACCGTCTCCACCACCGCAAGGCGCATCTTCACGCGAGGGTCGCCGGGCGCGGCGATCGCGGCCGCATAGGGGTTGAGGTTGGCGACCTCCTGCACCGCGATCAGCTTCACCGCCCACCAGGCCGCGAACAGGGCCAGGGCCGCCGCCGCCGCGATCGCGCCCAGCCGCCGCGGCGTCAGGGGCTCGCGTCGGCGGGAGCGCCTACGACTCACGCTGCGCGATGAGCTTGATTTCGCGGTCGCGGCTGCCGACTCCGCCGTAGCGATACGGCTCGTAGCCGTAGCCGTAGCCATAGCCGTAGCCGTGCGACCGGGCCTGGAACTTGGTCAGCACCGCGCCGACGATGTTGGCGCCGGCGGCGCGCAGCCGGGCGATCGCGTCGCTCGCCGCCTTGGTGCGCGTCTTGCCGCTCTCGATGACCAGCAGGGTCGCGCGGCAGACTCCGCCGAGCAGCGGCGCGTCGGCGAGGCCGAGCACCGGCGGGCCGTCGACGATCACCATGTCGTAGAGGCCGATCGCCTCGTTGATGATCGCCTTGAGGCGCGGCGAGGCGAGCAGCTCGGCCGGGTTGGGCGGCAAGGGGCCGCAAGGCAGCAGCGCCAAATTCTCGAACTGCGTCTTCAGCACGTGCTTCTGCACCGAATCCTGATTGGTGATGAGCCGCGAGAGGCCGTCTTCGCTGTCGACGCCGGTCACGAAGGCCGGCTTGCGAAGGTCGGCGTCGATCAGCAGCACGCGATTGCCGAGCCGCGCGAAATTCTGGGCGAGGGCGAGCGTGGTGCTCGACTTGCCTTCCGCGGCCCGGGTGCTGGTGATGAGCAGGCTCTTGGGCGCTCCCGTGTCGGTGGTGAACTGCAGCGACGTGCGCAGCGAATAATAGGCTTCCGACAAAGCCGACGACTGGTCCTTGAGCTCCTCGGCGACCGCCTCCGCGCCCTTCTTCTTGGGGATGACGCCGAGCGAAGCGAGCTGCAGCTTGTCGCGCACGTCGTCGGGGCTCTTGATCGTGTCGTTGAGGAATTCGAGGGCCAGGGCCGCGCCCATGCCGCCGAGCAGGCCCAGCGCCAGGCCGATCAGCAGGTTGAGCATGAGGTTGGGCTTGTAGGGGCCGCCCGGCACCTCGGCGCGGTCCACCACCGAGACGTTGTTCGAGCCGACGCCGCCGGCGACGCCGACCTGCTTGTAGCGGTCGAGCAGGGTGTCATACATGGCGCGGGTCGTATCCACGCTGCGCTGGAGGATGTTATACTGGATGCTGTCGGCGCGGATGCCGAGCACCTGGCCCTTCGCCGTGTTGACCTTGCTCTGGATCATCCGCTCGGTGGCCGCCGCGGCGCGATACTGGGCCAGCAGGGTGTTGACCCGGCCGCCGGCCACCGTCGAGGATTCGCGGCGGATCAGCTGGTCGAGCGAATCGATGCGCGCCCGCATCCGCTGCATCTCCGGATATTCCGGTTTGAACGAGGAGAGCTTCTCCTGATATTGCGATTCCAGCTGGGCGCGCTCGGTGCGAAGCGGCGCCGTGCTGGCATTGACGTCGGCCGTATTGCCGACCCGCATCTCGTTCCGATAGGCTTCCTCGGCGGCGATCCGCCGGGTCTGCGCTTCGGCCAGCGCCTGGTTCAGCGCGACGAGCTGCTGCCCCTGGAGCGATGTGACGTCGCTGCCCTTGGCGTCGTCGCCACCCGCGGTGTTGATGATGTTGTGCGCCTGCGCGTAGCCGACCAGCTGCCGCTCCGAATTCTCGAGCTCGGTCTTGGTCTTGGCGATCTGGCGCTCGAGGAACTGGCGGGCGTAGGCGGTCGACTGGTAGCGCCGCTCGAGATTGGAGTTGATGAAATTGTCGGCGAAGCTGTTGGCCACCTGGGCCGCGAGGTCGGGCGAGGGCGAGACGTAGGTGAGCTGGATCAGCCGGCTGTCCGGCAGGGGCTTGGCCGCGAAGCCGCCGGTGAGCTTGCCGACCGCCACCTTCTCGCGGATGGCGCGGTCCGCCGAGCCCGGAACGAAGGTCGAGTTGGACGCCAGGTTGAGATCCTGCGCGACGCGTTCGGCGAGGTTCCGGCTCTTCAGCAGGCCGACCTGGGTCGCCATGTAGGCGCGCTGATCGAAATAGCCGCTGCCGTCGCCCCGCACGACCTTCGACTGGTCGATCGCCTCCACCTGCGGCGGGTTGATCTCGAGCATCACGGCGGCGCGGTAGAGCGGCGTCGTCAGGAACGTGATCACGATCGCGCCCGCGACGCCGACGGCGACGGCTCCGAGGATCAGCCAGCGCCACTCCGAGGCGATGCGCCACAAGGTGGCGAGATTGAGATCGCCGCCCAGCAGCGGGCTGGCCTGCGGCTGCGGCGCCCACGGCTGCAGGGGAAAGCCGGCCTGCGGAGCGAGCGGCCACACGGGCTGACCGCCGGTCGGTTCGAGTTCGTTCTTGCTCATGAGACGACGAGACTGCCTTTCGTTGGCCTCCGGCGCCGCCGGAGACCGGCCCCGATCAGAAGGGGCGGAACATGGTGAGGATGGGAATGCCCTGGATGATGTTCTTCCACGCGGCCTTGGTCTTCGAACCGTCGACGACGACGATGTCGCCGCTGTAGACGCGCGGATCCTCGTCCTGGCCGCGGCGGATGCGCTGCAGGTCGAAGGCGGCGGCCATGCGCTGGCCCTGGATGGTGCGGAATATCGCCACCCGGCGCTCGTTGGCGCTGTCGTCGGTCCCGTGAGCCATGGCGATCGCCTGCAGCAGGGTGAGCCGCGAGGTGACCGGGAACACGCCCGCCTCGCGCACCGAGCCGTCGACGGTCACGACGCGGGTGCTCGATTCCTTGACGGTGACGCTCACGTCCGGGTGCTGGAGGTATTTCTCGCCGAGCAATTGGGTGAGCCGCTCGTCGAGCTGCTTGGTGTTGAGGTCAACGGCCCGGACGTTGCCGACCAGGGGCAGCGACAGATTGCCGGTCAGGTCGACGTCGAAATCGCCGGTGAGGTCGGGAACCTGGAAGACATTGATGTGAATCTTGTCGAGCGGCGCGATCTTGTAATCGTCCTCGAGCGTGGCGATGGCCGGCGCGTCGGGCGCGCCCAGCGTCGCGTGATAGGGGATCGGCCCGCCCGGCTTGTCGGCGCAGCCGGCGAGCAGCGCCAGCAGCGCGGCGAGCGCCGCGACGAGCGGCAGGCGCGGCGAAAAAGGCGCGGCAAACGCCAGCACGGGCAAAGCGCCCGCCTGGCCGGAGCTGGTCTGAAGCGGCACGTAGCGGTCCCAAATTGTTCAAAAAGTGGCCGCCCGCGCCTGAACGAAAGCGCCCGGGCGGTCAAGACAAAACCTCTCCAACACCCTCGTCCGAGCCGGCATTTCGCTGCCCGGACAGTGGCCTAGAACGAGGCGGGCTGCTTCGCGGCGCCCCGCGCCCGGACGGAGCCCCGGCCGGTCAACCGGCTGGGGCGGACGCGGTAGAAAGATACCAGCGGCGGTCGTCCTCGACGGCGAGGGCGGTCAGGATGTTGCTGCGATAGGCGCCGGTGTCGATGCCGATCCGGTTCGGCCTTTCCTCCGCCTCGTCGACGATGGTGTGGCCGTGGACGACCATGAAGCCATGCTCCTTGGCGTCGGACAGGAAGGGTTCGCGGATCCAGCGCAGGTCCCGGCGATCCTGCGCTTCCAGCGCGACGCCCGGACGGATGCCGGCGTGGACGAAGACATAGTCGCCGAAGCTGAACGTATCGCCGAAGCTGGCGATGAAGTCCACGTGGGCGCGCGGCACGGCGCCGCGCAGCAGCTCGAGCGCCTCGCTTTCCTCCATCCGGCGCAGCCGGTCGACGTCGACCCCGTAGCTCGCCGCGCATTCGGCGCCGCCGAACTTCATCCAGTCGGCGATGATCGCGGCGTCTCCGCCAAGGATCTGGAGCAGCACTTCCTCGTGATTGCCGCCGAGGAAGACGGGGCGGGCGTGGCGGGGGCGGTAGGTGCGCAGCCGTTCGACCACCCCGGCGGACTCGGCGCCGCGGTCGATCAGGTCGCCGAGGAAGACGATGAAGTTGCGCCGGGGCTCGCGGGCGGCGATGTCGGCCTCGATGCGCGCCAGCAGCGCCTCGAGCAGATCGAGGCGGCCGTGGATGTCGCCGACCGCATAGGCTCGCGCGCCGGCTTTGCCTTTGGGCGCGGTGTCACGGCCGAAACCTTTGAGGAGGCTGTCGAGGAACTTCATCGCGCTTTCGATCTGGGGCCGGCGGGAAACGCCGTCAACGGCTCACAGGCTCCAGCGCTCCACCCCGGCGAGCGGGCGGCGGGCGAAGAGATTCTTGAGGTCGGCGAACAGGCCACCCACGGCGACCAGGCCGACGAGGCGTTCGTCGGGCAGCTCGCCATAGACGTCATGGGGCACCGCGGCGACAACGAGGTCGTAGCGCGCGTCGAGCGCGCCTTCCGGCAGCTCAAGCCCATATTCGTGCCGGGCCTCGGCCGGATCGGCATGGGGATCGTGGACCGTCACCGCGTGGCCCAGCGCCTCGAGCCGCCGGATCACGTCGATGACCTTGCTGTTGCGCAGATCGGGGACGTTTTCCTTGAAGGTGAGGCCGAGAACGAGCGCGGTGCCCGCTTGCCCGCCGCGGCGGGCGTGGAGCTGGTCGGCGACCCACGCGCCCATCCGGTCGTTGATCGAGCGGCCGGCGAGGATGACGTTGGGGTCGACCCCGAGCCCTTGGGCGCGGTGGCTGAGATAATAGGGATCGACGCCGATGCAGTGGCCGCCGACCAGGCCGGGCTGGAACTTGAGGAAGTTCCACTTGGTCCCGGCCGCCTCGAGCACGTCCCAGATCGAGATGTCGAGCCGCGCGAAAATCTGGGTGATCTCGTTCATGAAGGCGATGTTGATGTCGCGCTGGGCGTTCTCGATCACCTTCGCCGCCTCCGCGGCCTTGATCGAGCGGGCGCGGAACACGCCGGCCTCGGTCACCGCGCCGTAAACCGCGGCGAGGCGGTCGGTGACTTCCTCATTCTCGCCCGCGATCACCTTGACGATACGCTCGACGCTATGCTCGCGATCGCCCGGATTGATCCGCTCGGGTGAATAGCCGAGGAAGAAGTCGCGGCCCCGGCTGAGGCCGGATTCCTTCTCGATCAGCGGGCCGCATTCCTCCTCGGTGACGCCGGGATAGACCGTGCTCTCGTAGACCACGATCGGCCTGGCGGCGGCGTCGAGCAGGCCGGCGACGGTCCGCGTCGCGCCCATTACCGGCCGCAGATCGGGCCGATTGTCGGGATGGACCGGAGTCGGCACGGTGATGATGTAGAGGGACGCGCCGCGACACGCCTCGGCGTCGCTGGTCAGCTTCAGCGGAGAGGCGGCGAGCGCTTCGGCGGCGACTTCGTTGGTGCGGTCGAATCCCGATTTCAGCTGCTCGATCCGGCCGGCATCCACGTCGAGGCCGGTGACGTCGAAGCTGCGGGCGAGGGCGACCGCCAGCGGCAGGCCGACATAGCCGAGGCCGACGACGACGATCTCACTTTGATGGGACGCGCTCATTCACTCCGCCTGATGCTCTTCGGGATTTGGGGTGAGGCGGCCCGAACGGGTGTCCGGGGCCCGGGCCGCGGCCGCTAGATGGCAGGGCCCAAGGAAAGTCAAGGCGCAGCGGCGGCGCGATGCACGACGGCGCCGTGGGCGGAGAGCCATGGGCGATTGTCCTCGGTCAGCTTGTCCAGATAGGAACGCGGCTTCTTGACCAGCTTCTTCGCCACCGCCGATTGCATGCCGAGGCTCGCCGCGACGTCGGCGACGAAGTGGATGCAGTTGCGCGTCTCGAGGTCGTATGAGGGCTGGGGCAGCGCCCGCCAGCGCGCGATCGTCGCCATCACCTTGTCGTAGTCGGCGTCGCTCAGGGTCAGGGTGAAGTGGCGGTTGCTGGCCGCGATATAGTTCGCGCCGTGATCGTCGATCACCTCGCCGGCGACCCGGCCCCACAGGATGGCGGGGCTGAGCGTCTTGGCGCTGAAGCCGTAATCCTTGGCGATTCGCTCGCCGCTGCGGTCGAGCGTGCCGGCCAGGGTGATGAAGGCATGCGGGAAGGACGCGCCGAGCTCCTTCGAATAGAAGGTGATCTGCACCGCGGCGGCGGCGGGGACGGCGCCGAGCAGCAGCAGCAGGGCGGCGAAGGCGGCGGCAAGGCGGGCCGCGAGACGGGGAGGGCGCGGCGCGCGGGCGGAGGACGGCAAGGAACGGATCTCCGGCGGTGGCTCGGTCGAAACCCTCTGAAACAAAAAGCCAAGGCGGGCAATCGGCGGCGTTTTTCGGCGTCGGGTGTAGCGAAAATGCAACAGCGGGCGAACGATCCGAAATGGACCCGGACCCTTTCTCCGGCGCTGGCGTTGGGGGGCTTCAGCATTCGTAAACCTGCGCGGATTAGCGAGTGCGGCACCGGTTGCAGGGCACACCAATTCGGGGGTGGACACGGTTCCTCACCTCGATTAGTGAGAAGCCTGAAATCGAGAAGATCAGACTCGAGTACGAAAGGGAGAAGCTGACGTGGGTTTCAAAGGAATAATCGCTGCGACCGCCTCGGTGGCGTTGATGGTCTCCCCGACGGTGGCCGCTGCGCAGACCTCCGCCGCTGCCGCCAAGGCGACCCAGGTCGCTCCGGCCGGTGAAAACGTCCAGGGCAGCGAGCTGCGTGGCGGCTTCATCATCCCGCTGATCGCGCTCATCGCCATCATTCTCGGCATTCTTGCCGCGATCGACAACGGCAGCAACGATCTGCCGCACAGCCCGTAAGGGCCTGACGGCATACTCGCTGTCTGAGAAATTCGGCCGGGTGAAGTTCGCTTCCCCCGGCCTTTTCTTGTTGTCGCGCCGCTTTCGCGCAGGAAAGCCGGGCATGCGGCTCCTCGCTTCCCTCCTCGCGTCCCTCTTCGCGGTGCCTCTGCCGGCCGCCGCCCAGCCGCCGGCCGCGCCGCCCGTCGCCGCCGCCGCGAGCGCCCCGGCTTCGACGCTGCGCGACGAGGATCTGAGGGTCGGCGAAGTGGCGTGGCGGATGGCGGTCGCGGCCGCCGCGATCTGCCCCCGCACGGAGCCGCGCGCCGGCTTCCTCTTCCACCATCTCGCCGAATATCTGCCGCGCGACCGCGCGACGATGGTGGCGGCCTACGGGCTCGATCGCGGCCCGGGCGTCCTCGCCGTGCTCGCCGGCAGCCCCGCCGCCCGCGCCGGCCTTGCCGCCGGCGACGTGCTGCTCGCCGCCAACGGAGACCGATTCGCGGCGGGCGCGCGAATCGCTGAGGCCGGCGGCGACAAATGGCGGCCGCTGGCGGAAGCGAGCGAGGCATTGTTCGACGCGAAGCTCTCCGCCGGGCCGGTCGATCTTCTCGTGCTTCGGGCGGGCCGCGAGTTCCACCTCACGCTCGGCTCGGTCCGGGTCTGCGCGGCGCGGGCCAGGCTCGCCCGTTCGACCCAGGTCAACGCCTTCCACACCGGGCGCTACGTCGTGACGACGACGGCATTGCTCGCTTATCTCAGGAACGACGACGAGCTCGCCCTCGTGCTGGGGCACGAAATGGCCCATTCGATCCTCGGCCACCCGGTGATGAGCGAAGGCCAGGGCGTGCTCGCCGGCTTCGGCATCGGCGCCGGCGCGATCTGGCAGCGCGAGGCCGAGGCGGACCGGTTCGGCCTCAGGCTGATGGCGGCGGCGGGCTACGACCTCGATGCCGCCATCCCATTCTGGCGGCGCTACCTGGCGCGCTACGACGGCGCCCAGATCTTCCGCAGCCACCCCAGCCTCGACGCCCGCATCCGCATCGCCACCGAGGAGATCGCCGCGATTCGCGCGGACCGGCCGTTCCGGCCCTAAAGCTTGGTCCTGAGCGACCAGAGCTCGGGGAAGGCGCGCTTGCCGATGGTCGATTGGAGGTAGGCGACGCCGGCGGTGCCGCCGGTGCCGCGCTTGTTGCCGATGATGCGCTCGACGGTGACGACATGCTTGTGCCGCCAGGTGGCGAGGGCGTCGTCGATGTCGACCAGTTTCTCGGCGAACTGGTAAAGCGGCCAGTAGCGCTCGGTGTGGCGATAGACTTGCGCCCAAGCATCCTCGACGCCCTCCGACGGCGCATAGGGCTGCGACCAGTCGCGCTCCAGCGCTTCCCTCGGCACCGGAAAGCCGGCGCGGGCGAGGGCGGCATTGGCTTCGTCCCACAGGCTCGGCTCGCCGAGCGCCTCGGCCAGCGCCTGCCGCCATTCCGAGCCTTCTTCCTGGAATTTGAGGTGGCCGCCGTCTTTGAGGCCGAGCCGATATTCGAACAGCCGGAACTGGGCCGACTGGAAGCCCGAGCTGGTCCCGAGCACGTCCCGGAAGCGCGTGTAATCGGCCGGCGTCATCGTCGCGAGCACGTCCCAGCTCAGCGTCATCACCGCCTGGATACGCGAGACGCGCGACAGCGCCTTGTGCACCTCGATCAAAGCATCGGCGCGCACCAGCGCGAGCGCGAGCTTCATCTCGTGCAGGATCTGCTTGAGCCACAGCTCCTTGGTCTGGTGGATGACGACGAACAGCATCTCGTCATGGTGGGGCGAGACCGGATGCTGGGCGGCGAGCAGCCGGTCGAGGGCGAGATAGGAGCCGTAGGTCGTCTTGGCGGGCGTGTCGGCCATCGCGGCGCCTCCTAGAGCCGCTCGGCGCTCGATACCACCTCGGTCGCGCGCAACGCGGCGAGGATGCGCATCAAATGCTGGACGTCGTGGACTTCCACGTCGAAGTGGAAGGTGTGGAAGCTGCCGTCGCGGCTCGCCTGGTCCATCGAGACGATGTTGGCGCCGTGGCTGCCGAGCACGCCGGCGACGGCTGCCAGCGAGCCCGGCTCGTTCTTGACGACGACGCACAGGCGCGCGGTGCCGCCGTCCGATTCGGTGCCCCAGGCGAGATCGACCCAGTCGGCGTCGACGCCGTCCGCCAGCGTGTCGCAGCCGATGACGTGGACCTCGAGGTCTCGGCCCTCGCGCCGCAGGCCGACGATGCGATCACCGGGGATCGGATGGCAGCATTCGGCGAGCTGGAAGGCGACGCCCGGGGTCAGGCCCTTGATCGAGATGGCGGTGCGCTGCGGCGGCGGCTTCACGCCTTCCTGGGTGGCCGAGCCGGGGACGAGCGCCTCCATCACCGCGACGTCGGAGACCCGTTTGAGGGCGATCGCCTCCATCAGCCCGGCATCGTCGTGGAAGTGGAGCCTGCGCATCGCCTCGGCCATCGCTTCCCAGCCGAGTTTCTGGGGGAGGCGCTGGACGATCTCGTCGAAAATCTTGCGGCCGAGCGCGATCGTCTCCTCGCGCTCCTTCGATTTGACGAAGCGGCGGATCTTGGCGCGCGCCTTGCCGGTCACGACGAAGCTCAGCCAGGCCGGCTGCGGATGCTGGGCCTTGGAGACGAGGATCTCGACCTGGTCGCCATTCTCCAGCGGCGTCCTGAGCGGCATCACCCGACCGTTGATCTTGGCGCCGACCGTCTGGTCGCCGAGGTCGGTGTGGACGGCGTAGGCGAAATCGACCGGCGTCGCGCCCTTGGGGAGCTGGATCAGCTCGCCCTTCGGCGTGAAGGCGAAGATCCGGTCCTGGTACATCGCCATGCGGGTATGCTCGAGCAGCTCCTCGGCGCTGCCGGCATGCTCGAGTATCTCGACCAGGTCGCTGATCCAGGGATGGTCGGCGGTCGCCGCCTCGGGCACCCCTTCCTTATAGGCCCAGTGGGCGGCGAGGCCGTGCTCGGCCTGGGCGTGCATCTCTGCGGTGCGGATCTGGACCTCGATCCGCACCTGCTCGTCGTGGATCACGGTGGTGTGGATCGAGCGATAGCCGTTGCGC
>JBJMTY010000217.1:0-2474 GCA_045811445.1 Allosphingosinicella sp.
GCCGGCCTCGAACGGCGGCCCGATGGCGAGGAGGTGGCGCGGTTCCTCGCTTTGCTCCCCCGCCGTGGGCCGGGGAGCTATTTCGAGCGCCTGCGACGCGTGGAGCCTGGCCACCTGCTGGTCGTCGAGCCGGACCGGGAGACGGCGCGCCGCTACTGGCGTCCGCGCCGCGAGCCGCTGCGCCTCCCGCGTTTCGCCGATTATGTCGACGCCTATCGGGACGAGCTCGACCGCGCCGTCCGCGTCCGCATGCGCCGCGCCGAGGGACCGCTCGCGGCGCACCTCAGCGGCGGCTGGGACAGCGGCGCCGTCGCCGCCACCGCCGCCCGGCTCGACCCGGGAAGCGAGGTGCTCGCTTACACCTCCGTCCCCCGCACGCCCGCCGCGGATTCGGGCCGGCGCTTCGCCGACGAGGGCCCGCTGGCCGCCGCGACCGCTTCATTCCACCCCAATTTGCGGCACGTCCTCATTCCCCAGACCGGCGCCTCGCCGCTCGCGGGCCTCGACCGCAACGTCGCTTTGTTCGAGCGGCCCTTGTTCAACCTGTGCAACCATGTCTGGCTCGTCGACATTCGCGCCGCCGCCCGCGAGGCGGGCGCCCGCGTGCTGCTCGGCGGGGAGATCGGCAATTGGACGATCAGCGCCGGCCGGGTCGAGTTGCTCGCCGATTTCCTCCGCGAAGGCCGCCCCCTCGACTGGTGGCGGAGCGCCCGGGGCCTGCTCCGCGCCGGCCGCGCCCGCCGCCGCGGCGTCCTCGCCGCCTCGTTCGGTGCCTTCCTGCCCGAGCCGCTGTGGCGCCTCGCGCGCTTCTTCGCGTCCGACGGCGCCGCGGGCCTTTCCCCCGCGCTTCGCGGCGACGCGCTCGCCCGCATGGAGGCCGAGCGGAGCGCCTTCCTCCCCGAGCGGCGGCTGGACCGCGTAGACCTTGCGCTCGCCGCATTCGGTTCGATGGACTGGGGGGAGCATCGCAAGGGCATCCTCGGCGGCTGGGGCATCGACAAGCGCGACCCGACCGCCGACGTCCGCCTGATCGAATTCTGCCTCTCGCTGCCGCTCGATCTGCTGATGAAGCATGGCGAGCGCCGCCCGCTCGCCCGCGCCGCCTTGGCCGACCGCCTCCCCGCCGCGATACTCGACCATCCCGGCAAGGGCTATCAGAGCGCCGGGTGGCACGAGGGGCTCACCGCCGACCGGGCTCGGCTCGAGGCGCTCGTCGCCGCGATCGGCGCCGACCCGCTCGCCGGTTCGATCGTCGACGCGAACCGGCTGGCGAGGCTGATCGCCGCCTGGCCGGAGGGCGGCTGGGAGCGGCCGGAAATCGTCGCCCGCTACCGCAACCTCCTGCTCCAGGCGGTCTCGGCCGGCCATTTCCTGCTCGCCGCGCAGCGCCCCCTTCCCGCCGGGGGCGCGATGCCGCTACAGCCCGGCGCGTGACCTTTCCCGCTTATTCCGTCTTCGGCCTCGTCGTCGCGTCCGAGATCCCGCTCGCCGAGCTCGACCCGGCGCCGGCCGGCGCCGCGCCCGACGCCGCGATCCGCCTCGCCCCGGTCACCGCGCCGGAGGCCGTCGCCGGCTATTCCGCTGCCGGCGACGCGACCCTGCTCACCGTGCCCAAAGTCGGCCGCTTCCTCATCTCCCACGGCCGCGAGATCCTCGTCGATCCGGCGCCCGAAGGCTCTGAGCGCAACGTCCGCCTGTTCCTGCTCGGCTCCGCCTTCGGGGCGCTGCTGCACCAGCGGGGCCTCCTTCCCCTCCACGCCAACGCGATCGACATAGCGGGCCGCGCCTTCGCTTTCTCGGGCCATTCGGGGGCCGGCAAGTCAACCATGGCGGCCTGGTTCCACGACCGGGGCCACCGCATCCTCGCCGACGACGTCTGCGTGATCGGCTTCGATGCCGCCGGCACCGCCCTCGCTTATCCCGGCATCCCGCGCCTGCGCCTCTGGCGCGAGGCGCTGGAAGCGAGCGGGCGCGATGCGGACGGCTTCCACCGCTCGTTCGACGACCTCGATAAATACGACGTCCCGACCGTCCGCGAAGCGCCGCTCGAGCCGCTGCCGATCGCCGGCATCTATTTGCTCCGCAAGGCCGGGGAAGGAAGCGAGGAGGCCGGTATCGCCCGCCTCACCGGCGTCGACGCGGTCGAGACCCTCATGTCGAACACCTATCGCGGCGGCTATCTGCGCACCATCGGCCGCACGGGCGACCACCTCGCCGCCTGCCTCAGGGTCGCCCGCTCCGTCCCCGTCTTCCGCGCCGCGCGGCTGTGGGGCTTCGACCGCTTCGAGGAGCAAGCCTCCCGCCTCGAGGCGCATGCGCGGGGTCTGGCCGAGGCTTAATGCCCGCGGACGATCGTCCCGCCTTTCATCACCATCCGCACCGCGCGCACTGCCGCGATATCTCGGGTTGGGTCGCCTTCCACCGCGACCAAATCGGCGAGCAGACCCGGTTTGACCAGGCCGCGATCCGCCAGC
>JBJMTY010000218.1:0-1737 GCA_045811445.1 Allosphingosinicella sp.
GAGCACGGAGGCTTGGGCCCCCTCCACCAGCCTTCGGCTGGTCCCCCTCCCCGTGCCGGGGAGGAGCTATGCATCGCGCGCCTCGTCGATCAGCGCGCGCATGCGGGCGACGCTGGCCGCGAGCCCGCAGAAGATCGCTTCGCCGATCAGGAAATGGCCGATGTTGAGCTCCCGTAGCTGCGGGATGGCGGCGATCGGCTGGACGTTGTCGAAGGTCAGGCCGTGGCCGGCATGAGGCTCGATGCCGTTCTTGGCGGCGAGCGCGGCGGCGTCGGCGATGCGGCGCAGCTCGGCGGCCCGCGCCTCGCCCTCCAGATGGGCGTAGCGGCCGGTGTGGAATTCGACCACCGGGGCGCCGAGTCGGATCGCCGCGTCGACCTGCCGCGCGTCGGGCTCGATGAACAGGCTGACGCGGATGCCCGCCGCGCCCAGCTCCGCGACGAAGCGTGCCAGCTTTTCGCGCTGCCCGGCGGCGTCGAGCCCGCCCTCGGTCGTCCGCTCCTGGCGCTTTTCGGGGACGATGCAGGCGGCGCGGGGGCGGTGGCGCAGGGCGATCTCGAGCATCTCGTCGGTCGCCGCCATTTCGAGGTTCAGCGGAATGACGAGGCGCTCGATCAGCGCGTGGATGTCCTCGTCGCGTATGTGCCGGCGATCCTCGCGCAAATGGGCGGTGATGCCGTCGGCGCCGGCTTCGGCCGCGACCAGAGCTGCCCGCACCGGATCGGGATGATCGCCGCCGCGCGCATTCCGGATGGTCGCGACATGGTCGATGTTGACGCCGAGGCGGAGGGGACCGGTCATGCCGCCCGCTCGGCGCCGCTCGCGGGCTTGCGGCTCCCCGGTTTCTCGGCGGGGATGGCGGCAAGATCGGCCGGAAGCGCGCCCGGCTCGTAGACCGGGACGTCGAGGCGGATCAGTGGGAAGAAGGGGATTCCGAGGTCGGCGAGGCCGTTGGAGCGGTCGACCAGGGCCGCCGCCGCCACGACCCGTCCGCCGGCCGCCTCGACCGCCTTGATCGCCTCGCGGGAGCTGAGCCCGGTCGTCACCACGTCCTCGACCAGCAGCGCCTTCTGCCCGGCCTCGATGCGAAAGCCGCGGCGCAGCTCGAAAATGCCCGCCGGCCGCTCGAGAAACACCGCTTCCAGGCCCAGCGAACGGCCCACTTCGTGGCCGATGATGACGCCTCCCATCGCCGGCGAGACGATGATCGACACTTCCGAGCGGACCTCGAGCGGCAGGCTGCGGGCCAGGGCGGAGGCGAGTCGGGAGGCGCGCGACGGGTCCATCAGCACCCGCGCGCACTGCAGGTAGCGCGGGCTGTGCAGCCCCGAGGAGAGGATGAAATGGCCTTCGAGCAAGGCGTCGGCGGCGCGGAACTCGGCCAGTATCTCGTCTTCGCTCATCGCCCTGCCAGCGTCGGTTCGGGAGGGGCGACTGATAGGAGGCGCGCGCCGGCCCATCAAGCCGCTCCCCAAGGCCTTGAGGCGACAGGACCACCTGCCTATAAGGCCCGCCGATACGCCCCCCGGGGCGGAAAATCCGTCCCGCTCCGCCCGGAGGGTCCAAGGGGTTTAGATGAAGATTCTGCACAAGCTTATCGCCGTCGCCGCCGCTTTCGGCATGGCGCCGGTCATGGCCGCGGCGCAGGCGCCGACCGCCCAGGCTCCGACGACCGCCGCCGCGCCCGCCGCCGCTCCGGCCGCCCCGCAAGCCGCGCAGACGAGCGAGGCGCCCGCC
>JBJMTY010000219.1:0-17182 GCA_045811445.1 Allosphingosinicella sp.
ATCCACCTTCTTCTCGGCTTTCGGCGCGGTTGAAGAAGGTGGACCCATTGTCCAGGTGCGAACCTCCCCCGGAGGTTCGCAGCCATGTCCGGGGGACATGGCGGCCTGGACAATCAAGTCCGGGGTGACGATTGAAGCCGAACGTCTGACGGGCCAACCTTAGGCGCAGCCGACAGCCCATCCTCCGCTGCGTCGGGGCGTGCATTCCCCCTCCAGGGCACGCCCCTTTTTCGTGTCCGTTGCGGCGCGAGGGCCGCCGGGCGATAAGGCGCGGCCACCGATGGGAGACGAAGATTGCGCCGCACCGTCCTTTTGCTCGCCGCCCTTCTCGCCGGCTGCGCCGCCCCTGGCCCCGGCCCCGAAGCGCCGCAGGCGGCCGGCGCCAATTCGCGCTACGCCTTCTGGCGCCCCGCCCCGGTCCTCGACGCGCTCGAGCCCGCCAAGGCGATCGCCGCCGCGCCGGCCGAAGCCTGGGCGCCGATCGACCCCGACGACCTGCTCGTCTTCGAGCTGAAGGAAGGCGGCCGCATCGTCGTGCAGCTCGCGCCCGATTTCGCGCCGATCCACGTCGCCAACGTCAAGGCGTTCGCGCGCGGCGGCTGGTGGAACGGCTCGGCGGTCTACCGCGTGCAGGACAATTACGTCGCGCAATGGGGCAATAACGAAGCCAAGATCCCTTTCCCCGCCGGCGTCGCGCCCAAGCCGCCCGCCGAATATGACCGGCCCATGACGGGCCTTTCGGTCCGCCCGCTCGGTTTCCCCGACAGCTATGCGCCGATGGTCGGCCACGCCGCCGGCTGGCCGGTCGCCTACGATCCGGAGAAGGGCCGGGCCTGGCTCACCCATTGCTACGGCTTCGTCGGCGTCGGCCGCGACCTCGCCCCGGACACCGGTTCGGGCGGCGAGCTCTACGCGGTGATCGGCCATGCGCCGCGCCATCTCGACCTCAACATCGCCCTGATCGGCCGGGTGATCGAGGGCATGCCCTTGCTGTCGGCGCGGCCGCGGGGCACCGGCAATCTCGGCTTCTACGAGGATGCCAAGCAGAATGTCGCCATCGCCCACGCGCGCCTGGCCAGCGCCATGCCGGACGCCGAGCGGCCGCGCTACGAGATGATGCGGACCGACAGCGCCGCCTTCGCCCAATATGTCACCGGCCGCGCCAATCGCGGCGGCGACTTCTTCCAGCGCCCGGCGGGCGGCGTCGACCTATGCAACGCGCCGGTGCCGGTGCGGAAGGCCCCATAGGAACGCCGGCCCCTCGCGGAAGGGGCCGGCGCGGGATGCGGCCCAGGGGAAGAGCCGCGCGGGGAAATCGAAATCAGGCGGCGTAGGCCTGCTCGCCGAACATCGGCCGGCGGATGGTCCGCACGATGGCGCCGCCGGCGACGTGCGCGGCGTTCTCGAGCGGCAAAGCCGTGGTGCAGAAGGCGCACTCGGCCATCGAGCGGCCGATATACCAATGGGTGCGGCCGCAGCCCGGGCAGTAATTGGTGTCATGCTCGCGATAGACGATGTGATAGCCGCGCTGGTCCGCCTGCGGGATGATGCAGCCGCCGCGCGCCTCGAGGATACTCGTCGCCATACTCCTGGCTCCCTTTCACAAACTTGGGGGCCCAACGAGCGACGAGTCTGAAGAGTTTCATGGCTTTGAGATGAACGGAGCCGCCGCCCCACCGCGGGACAGGTCCAACCGCCGGAAAAAAGGGCGGAAAGCCGCGGGCTCGCGCCATCGTTACGCGGCGCGGCGGGGTTCGCCGACGGGCCGGAGATTTTTCGAATGGGCCCCGCCTGGGAGGCTCAGCCCCGGTCGGTCAGCTTGATCTTGTCGGTCCGGCGTCCGCCCATGCGGCGGTTGTGGCGACGCTCCCGCCGCTGGTGCACGATCAGGGCGGCGATCGGGAAAAGTATCGCGGCGGCGACGCCGACGGATAAAGCGACGATCTCGTCCAACTGCACGTCCTACTCCTGCTCCTCCCCTGTCTAGGCGAGGCGCGCGCCCCCGTCACGCCCCCGCACGAAATTCATCGACGGCTCAGGCTCGCGCTCTATGCTCGGCGCCATGACCCGCCTTCGCCTCCTCGCCATCCCCGCGCTCGCCCTCGGCCTCACCCTCGCCCTCAGTGGCTGCCTCGTCCGCACCGCCGTCGACATCGTCACCCTGCCGGTCAAGGCGGCGGCGAAGACGGTCGACGTGCTCACGACCAGCCAGTCCGAAGCCGACGAGAAGCGCGGGCGGGCGATGCGCCGGCATGAGGAATGCCTCGGCAAGGAAGAGCGCGACGCGGCCAAGGAGAAAAGGGAGCCGGACCCCTCGCGCTGCCCCGCGCCCAAAGCGGGCTGAAGGCCTGGGTCCTAGAGGGCGATCGCCACCGTCTTCAATTCGGTATAGGCCTCGACGCCGTAGCGGCCGCTCTCGCGGCCGAAGCCGGATTGCTTGAAGCCGCCGAACGGCAGAGTGACGTCGGCCAGCGAGGGCGCATTGCCCCACACCATGCCCGCCTTGATCCGCGCCGCAAGGCGATGCATCGCGCCGACGTCGCGGGTCCAGATCGAGGCGGCGAGGCCGTAGCTCGTATCGTTGGCCGCCTTGGCCACCTCGTCGAGATCGTCGAAGCGCTGGGCGGAGAGCACCGGGCCGAATATCTCCTCGCGCACCACCGACATGTCCGGCTTCACGTCGACGAGGATGGTGGGGTTGACGAAATAGCCGTCGCCGCCCGGCGCGTCGCCGCCGTGGAGCACGGTCGCGCCGGCCTTGCGGCCCTGCTCGATATAGCCGAGCACCCGCTCGTGCTGCTCGGTCGAGACCAAAGGTCCCATCATCGTGTCCGGCGCGAGGCTGGGACCGACCTTCCACTGGGCGGCGTTGGCGGCGACCGCCTCGAGCAATTGGTCGAATATGTCGCGGTGGGCGAACAGGCGCGAGCCGGCGATGCAGACCTGGCCCGAATTGGCGAAGATCGAGCGGGCGGCGCCGGCCGCGGTGCGCTCGACGTCGACGTCGGGCAGGACGATGACCGGCGACTTGCCGCCGAGCTCGAGCGTGACCCGCTTGAGGGTGTCGGTGGCGGCGCGGTTGATGATCTTGCCGACCTCGGTCGAGCCGGTGAAGGCGATCTTGTCGACGTCCGGGTGGCGGACCATGCGGTCGCCCGCCGTCTCGCCCATGCCGGTGATGATGTTGACGACGCCGGCCGGGATGCCCGCCTCGTTGACGAGGTCGGCGAGGCGGAGGACCGACAGCGGCGTCTGCTCGGCGGGTTTGAGGACCAGGGTGCAGCCGGCGGCGAGGGCGGGGGCGATCTTCTGCACCGCCATCATCAAAGGGAAGTTCCACGGCACGATCTGCGCGGCGACGCCGACGGGCTCGCGGCGGATATAGGCGTGGACCGAGCCGGTCGGGAAGCCGGCGGGCTCGACATGCTCGCCGTTGAGCTTGGTCGCCCAGCCGGCCTGGTAGCGCAGGGTCTGGACCGACTTGGCGAGGTCGTAGCCCAGGCTGGCGGCGCGCGGCTTGCCGTTGTCGATCGATTCGATCTCGGCGAAGGCGTGCATGTCCGCCTCGAGCAGATCGGCGAGCTTCTCGATCCGGCGCTGGCGCTCGTAGGGCGACAGGCCCGTCCAGCGGCCGTCGTCGAAGGCGCGGCGGGCGGCGGCGACGGCGCGGTCGACATCGGCGTCGGACGCGTCGACGACCTGGGCGATGCGCTTGCCGGTCGAGGGATCGTAGACGTCGATCAGCTTGTCGTGGGTCGAGCGCACCCATTGGCCGTCGATGAACAAGGCGGGCTCGCGGGCCAGGGCCTTGCGGGCGCCTTCCGAATAATCGGGCTGCGGGGCGATCTTGCTCATTTCGGTCATCGGGGCGCTCCTTCGGCGCGAATCCTATAGCGATCAGGCGAGCATCGAGCGAGCGGTCTCGATGGTGCGGGCCGGCTCGCCGCGCGGCGGCGACGCGAGGCCCTTCACCACCGCCGGGCGCGCCGCGATCGCGTCGAGCCAGCGCTGCAAATAAGGGAGGCCCTCGACCGGCACGCCCGGCCATTCGTGGATATGGGCCCAGGACCAGTTGGCGATGTCGGCCATCGAATAGTCGCCGGCCAGCCATTCGTGGTGCGCGAGGTGGCCGTCGAGCACTTCGAACAGGCGGCGGCTTTCGCGGCGATAGCGCTCGATCACCGAGGGGATTTGTTCGGGAAAGTAGCGCGTAAAGACGTTGGCCTGCCCCAACATCGGGCCGACGCCGCCCATCTGGAACATCAGCCACTGGATTACGCGGCTGCGGCCCTGGGCGTCGGCGGGGATGAGCCGGCCGGTCTTCTCGGCGAGGTAGAGGAGGATGGCGCCGCTCTCGAACACCGCGAAATCGCCCGCGTCGCGGTCGATGATCGCGGGTATGCGGCCGTTGGGGTTGATCGCGGTGAACCAGGGCTGCTTCTGGTCGCCGGCGCCGAGATCGAGGACGTGGAGATCGTAGGGGAGGCCGAGCTCCTCGAGCGCGATCGAGACCTTCCAGCCGTTCGGCGTCGCCGCCGTGTAGAGGTCGATCATGCCTTGCCTCCTCGCCATTCTGGCCGCGAGATAGGCGATGGGGGCGCGCGCGGCTAGTTCCCGATCAGGATCTCGTGGCCGAAATTGAGGCCGATGCGGCCGCCCCGGCTCCAGCGCACGAAGGCGTGGATGCGGCTGCATTCGGGAAACTGGACGAGCACCGTCTCGCCGAGCCGCGGCTCGAGGTCGCTTTCCACCATCGTGCCGCGCGACGAGATGTTGAGCACCGGCACCGGATAGGGCGTGCCGCGGAACCAGATCAGGGCTTCCTCCACGACGCCTTCGTGGCGCGGCTCGGAGCGGCGTTCGGCCCAGCTCTCGGCGCCTGATGCTTGCGGCTGAACGGCCATATGCGCCTCTCCTCGTCCGGGAAGGCGAGCATGGCAGCACAAGCTTTCCAAATTCCTAGCGCCGCAAATGTCCTAACCTGCTTTAGGCGGCGGCCCGTCGGCGGGAACCGGGCGCTGGGCGGCGTGTTCGTTTCCCACCCGCCACAATCGACCGGAACGGAATGAACCAGGACCACCCGCTTTCCCCCTCGCCGCTCGAGCTTTGGGGAGGCGTCGAATGCACCATCGTCCGCCTCCGCGACGAGTATCGCGACCAGAGCGCCGAGACCGGGCACCTCCATCGCCGCGACGATATCGACCTGATCGCCGGCCTCGGCATCAAGACGTTGCGCTATCCGATCCTCTGGGAAGCCGTCGCCCCGGATCGGCCGGACGAATGCGACTGGGCCTGGACGGACGAGCGGCTGGCGATGCTGCGAGAGCGCGGCATCGAGCCGATCGCCGGCTTGCTCCACCATGGCAGCGGACCCCATTACACCGATCTGCTCGACCCCGATTTTCCCGCCAAGCTCGCCGATTATGCCAAGCGGGTCGCGGTGCGCTATCCCTGGATCCGGCGCTGGACGCCGGTCAACGAGCCGCTGACCACCGCCCGCTTCTCCGGCCTCTACGGCCATTGGTACCCGCACCGGCGCGACCATCCGGCTTTCCTGCGCGCTCTGGTCAATCAGTGCCGCGGCGTGGTGGAAGCGATGCGGGCGATCCGCGCGATCGTCCCGGACGCCGAGCTGGTCCAGACCGAGGATCTGGGCAAGACCTTTTCGACTCCCCGGCTGCGCTACCAGGCCGAGCATGAGAATGAGCGGCGCTGGCTGAGCCTCGATCTGCTCTGCGGCCGGGTCGGCCCCACGCACCCGCTCTACCGCATGCTGACCGGGGCGGGGATCGGCGCCGACGAGCTGGCCGCGCTGGAGCAAGGCGGAGGCCGGCCGGACCTGATCGGCATCAACCATTATCTGACCAGCGAGCGCTTCCTCGACCACCGCACCGAGCTCTATCCGGGCCATCCGGTCGGCGGGAACGGCCGCGACCGCTACGTCGACGCCGAAGCGGTTCGGGTGAAGAAGCTGGAGGCGGATACGGGCCTCGCGCCGCGGCTTCGCGAAGCTTGGGCGCGCTACGGGCTGCCGCTGGCCGTCACGGAAGTCCATCACGGCTGCCATCGCGACGAGCAATTGCGCTGGGCCGCGGAAGTGTGGCGGACCGCCGGAACGCTCCGCCAGGAAGGCATGGATCTTCGCGCAATCACCGTCTGGTCGCTGTTCGGCAATGTCGACTGGCGCTTCCTGCTGACCGCGCGCAACGGCCATTACGACACCGGCGTGTTCGACGCGCGCGGCGAGCGGCCGCGGCCGACCGTGCTCGCCAGGGCCGCGCGGGCCTGGGCGAAGGGAGACGCGTTCGACCATCCGGCGCTCGACAGCCCGGGATGGTGGCGCCGCCCGCCGCGCCTCTATCCCTGGAACGGCCGCTCCAAGCCGCTCGACTGGAACGGCCGCAAATTGCTGGTGACGGGCGCCACCGGCACGCTCGGCAAGGCGTTCGCGCGCATCTGCGAGGAACGCGCCTTGCCGTTCCGGCTGACCAGCCGCCAGGAGCTCGACATATGCGACGAGGCGGCCGTCGCCGAAGCGATCGCGCGACACCGCCCCTGGGCGATCGTCAACACGGCGGGCTTCGTCCGCGTCCCCGACGCCGAGCGGGAGCGCGAAGCCTGCCTCAGCGCCAACGCGCTCGGCCCCGAGACGCTCGCCCGCGCCTGCCGCGCCGCCGACATCCCGCTCGTCACCTTCTCCTCCGACCTGGTCTTCGACGGCCTCGCCGGCCGTCCCTATGTCGAGCGCGATCCGGTCAACCCGACCTGCGTCTACGGCCTCAGCAAGGCCGAGGCGGAGAGCAAGGTGCTGGGGGCGATGGAGCAGGCGCTGATCATCCGCACCAGCGCCTTCTTCGGCCCGTGGGACCGCTACAACTTCGCCTGGCAGGTGCTCTCGGCGCTCGCGCGCGGCGAGCCGGTCCGCGCCTGCCCACGGACCGAAGTGTCGCCGACCTACGTGCCGGACCTCGTCCACGCGGCGCTTGACCTGCTCATCGACGGCGAGACCGGCGTCTGGCACCTCGCCAACCAGGGCCGCCTCAGCTGGTACGAATTCGCCTGCCGCGTCGCCGACGAAGCGGGCTACGGCCGCCGCCTCATCGAGCCGCAAGGCGAAAGGCCGCCGACCGTCACGGCCCTCGCGAGCGAACGCGGCCGCATGCTCCGCCCGCTCGACCACGCCCTCGCCGATTTCGTCGCCCAGGCGCCGCTGCCGGACGCGCTGCCGGACGCGCTGGCGGCGGAGTGAGGGGCTTCACCCCGTCAGCGGGGCGACGTCGAACGCCACGGTGAGGCGCTCGCCCGCCTCGAACGGCCGGGTGCCGTGCCACATCGTCGAGGGAAACAGGACGAGACGCCCGGGCCTGGGCTCGACGGTGCGGAAGGGCGGCAAATCGAGGCCGAGCTCACTCGCCTCGCCGAGGGTGAGCCAGCCGGCGGGGGCGGGGCCGCGTTGCTCCTCGGGCGGCAAGGCGACGTAGAGCGCGGAGCTGAACCAGCCGGCGGGATGGATGTGGTTGGTGTGACGGCCGCCGCCGGTGAGGCGCACCGACCAGGAGCCGGAGAAGCGGATGCGGCCGCGGCGGGGCACGCGCAGCAGCGGATGGTCGGCGCGCGGCGGCGGGAGCTGGGCGATATGCTCGGCGACCGTCTCCGCGACCGCTTGGCGCAGCGCCCGGATCTCGGGCTCGAGGCGGGCAAACAGGGGCCCGTCGGTCTGGGTGCCGCCGCGCACCGATTGCTCGAGCGGCTGGTGCGTGGAGAGGTGGAGCGCGCGCAGGCGCGCCGCAAGCGCGTCGAGCGGGCCGAGCCGCTCGGCGAGGTCGTAGATTCCGACGAAGCTGGGATCGCCTTCGAGCCATTCCCAGCGCGCCGTGTCGCCGGTCAGGCGCCAGGCGGCGGAGAGATAGGGCCACAGCGCGTCGCCGCCCTCCCCTCCGACATGGGCCTCCGCCAGCGCCGCGGCCTGATCCGGCCGGCCGGAACGCAGCAGGTGGCGGACGAGGCGGACGACCAGGCTGATGTGGCGCGGCGGGCCGAGCCGGGCGAACAGCCGGTCGGCGGTCGCGGTCTCCCCGCGTTCGGCATAGGCCACGGCTTCGAGCGCGTCGAAGGCGCCGATCGCGCCGGTCGCGGCGCGGGCGGCGGCGATTGCGGCGAGCGCCTGCTCGTACAGCTCGGCGTGCATCAAGGTGTCGATCCGCTCGGCCCAGAGCGCCTGGTCGCCCGGGCGAAGGGCCAGCGCGCGCTCGAAGCTTTGGGTGAAGCCGTCGCGCTCGCCGCGCATCCAGCGCAGGCGCGCCGCGCCGGCATGGCCGGCGAGCCAATCGGGCCGGGCGGCGAGCTCCGCGTCGAGGTCCGCGATCGCCTGGTCGAGCCGGCCTTCGGCGAGGAGCGCGGCGGCGCGGCCCTGGAGGATGGAGAGATCGGCGGGGGCGAGGCGGCGGGCGCGGTCGAACAAAGCGACCGCGGGCAGCCCCGCCTCCATCGCCGCGCGGGCATGGGCATGGGCGATGAGGGCGTCGTTGGCGCCGAGCCGGGCGGCATATTCGAGCGTCGGGACCGATGCCGCCAACTCGTCGAGGCCGCGCCAGGCCAGGCCTAGCATCTGCCACAGCCGCGCCACCTGCGGCTGCGCCTTGAGCGCGCGCTGGAGCAAGGGCACCGCTTCGTCTTCCAGCCCGGCGCGGAGGGCGGCGGCGGCGGCGGCGAAGGCCGCGTCCGGATCGGCCGGATCGGCCGCGGCGAGGCGGCGGCGCGCCTCGTCGATCACAGCCCGTCCGGCCCGTCGTCGGCGTCGCTGGCCGCCATGATGGCCGTCACCGCCGCGCGCTCGCCCGGGGACAGGCCGGGATGCCAGCAATCGACGATCAGCACGACGCGCAGCTCCGCGCTCGGGTTCAACGCTTCATGCTCGATCGTGTCGTCGAACACGAACGCCTCGCCGACCCGCCACGGCCGCGTCTCGGCGCCGACCCGGAACCAGCAGCCTTCCGGCACGATCAAAGGGAGGTGGCAGACGAGCCGCGTGTTGGCGACGCCGGTGTGCGGCGGAATGTGCGCCCCCGGCGCCAGCAAGGAGAACATCGCGTTGGGGCCGCGGCCGGGGACGTGGGGCTGGTCGATGCGGGCGAGCAGGGCCATGGCCGCCGGGCAATGGCGGGCATTGGCCTCGACGACCCGGCCGTTGGCGACGAGATGGATGGCCGTCCAGGCGCGGTTGCGGTTGAGGGCCTCCCATTGGCGCAGGGGCACGTCGTCGGGATATTGGATGTAGGGGACGAGCTCGGCGCGCTCGGCCGCCATCACCCGGTGGAAATCCTCGATCAAGGCGGGCGTCGCCGCCTCCATCTCGGCGAGCCACGGGAAATCCTCGCGGTCGTGAAACTCGCGCTCGGCGAGGCCGGGATAGTGAAAGTGGGTCGGCTCGCTGTGATAGATTCGGGTTTCGCGCAGGAAATTGGAGCGGAAGCGCGCCGCGCGGCGACGCTCGCGCGGCGGCAGCGCCGCCTCCGCTTGCGCCGAGGCCGCCGCCAGCGCCGCCGCCTTGCGCGCCGTCCACGCCGCATGGACCTCGCGGGCATGGGCGAGCATCGCCGCGAGTTGGGGCGAGGCGTCCGCAGGCTGCTGGGCGAGCGCGTAGCCGTAAGTCTCCGCCGCTTCCGCCGCGCGCCCCGCCTGCTCGAGCAGATTGGCCTTGAGCAGCAGCGGCAGGAAAGCGAGCGGATCGGCCCTCAGCGCCCCCGACACCGCGGCGAGCGCGGCGTCGGGATCGGCCTCGGCCCGGCACATCGCGCTGAGCTTCAGCCAGGGCTCGACGCGGGCGGGATCGAGCGCGGTGACCTGCTCGAGCAGCCGGCGCGCGCCCGAGGGGTCGCCCGCCGAGGCGGCGCGGTCGGCTTCGTCCTCGAGGCGGGCCGCTTCGCTCACATCGGGTAGCCCAGCCGCTCGGCCCAGGGGGCGAGGATCGGCAATATCGGCGCCAGATGCGTGCGGTAGCGTTCCCAGCGGCCGGTGGCGCGGCGGTAGATCGGCTCGGTCACCTGCGAATAGCTGGCGGTGCGGATATGGTCGCGCCGGGCCGCGCTGCTCTGGTTGTCGAGCACCGTCTCGTCCCAGGGCAGGCCGAGGAAATCGAGCAAAGGCCGCATCTCGCCTTCCAGATCCTCGACCATGCGCTCGTAGCGGACGCGGTGCACCCGCAGCGGCAGCAGCGCCTCGGCGCGGGTCCAGGATTCGAACACCACATCGTAGGTCGCCGCCGCTTCCTTAAGGCTGGTGAAGCTGCGCATCGCATAGTTGAGCTGGAAGTTCGCCATGAAGCAGGAGAGGACCGCATCGCACGGATGGCGCTCGACCAGGACGATCCGGGCGTCGGGGAACAGGCGGTGGATGACCGGGGCGCGGGCCATCAGCAGCGGGTTCTTGTCGACCACCGTCTGCCCCGGGGCAGGCGGCGAGAGGCGGCCGAGATCCTCGAAATAGAGCGCGCGCAGGCGGTCGAGATCCGGCGCGGCCAGCGCGCCGATCCCGGTCTCGGGGCCGAGCGCGGGGAGGACCGCGCCGGCCAGCATGCGCGGCTCCTCCAGCACGTGCAGGCTCGGCATGTTCATCAGCAACGTGTCGAGCAGGGTCGTGCCCGAGCGCGGGAAGCCGACGATGAAGACGGGCGAGGGAGGATCGAGCCTCGGCAGGTCCGGCGTCCATTGCGCGACCGCCTCGGCGGTCAGCGCCGCATTGTTGGCGGCGATCAGCTCGCGGTAGGTGGGGCTCTCGCTTTGGGGCCGCGCGGCCAGCGAGGCGCGGTTCATCTCGCCATAAGCGGCGAAGGCGCGGTCGGTATCGCCGGTCCGTTCCGCCAGCTCGGCGACGAGGTGGGCGCGGCGGACGGGATGGATCGTATCCGGCACCGCCTCGGCGAGCGGCAGGGCCTCGGCGAAGCGGCCCTGCCGGCGCAGCGCCCAGGCGCGCAGGAAGCCGAGCTCGGGCTGGTCGAGGCCGCGCGCATCCACCTCCTCGACCAGGGCGATCAGATCGTCGACCCGGTTGAGGTTTTCATAGAGGAGGCCCAAGTCGAACCAGCCGGAATGGAAGCCGGGATCGAGCCGGATCGCCTCGCGATAGGCCTGCTCGGCGGCCGCGAAATCCAGCATGCCGGATTCGGCGAGGCCGAGCTCGGCCTGCACGTCGGCGCGGCCGGGGAAGCGGCGCGCCGCTTCGCGCATCACCTGCTGGCGCACGTCCGGCTGCTCGGTCTGGGCGAGCTGCTCGGAGACGTTCGTGTAGATTTCCGGCACGTCCGGATTGAGCAGGATCGCCTCCTGGAAAGCGAGAATGGCGCCTTGCCTGTCCCCCAAGGCGGCGCGGACGTTGCCGAGATTGTTCCAGCTCCCGAAGTCATCCGGCTCTTCGGCGAGAACGGCTTCGTAGCCGCGCGCCGCATCATCGAGGCGGCCGAGCTGCTGATCGAGATAGGCGGCGAGGCGGACGAGGCGGGGATCGCGACTGTCGGCGCCGCAGGCGTCGCGCGCCTCCTCCAGCTCGCCGCTTTGCGCCAGCGCGGTGGCCAGGTTGAGGCGGGTGGCGGCATCGTTGGGCAGCAAAGTCAGGAGCCGGCGGAAATGCGGCGCGGCGCCGGCCGGGTCTCCCGCTTGGGCCGCGGCCAGGCCGGCGAGCGACAGGAGCGGTGGGAAGTCGGGCATGTCGGCGAGGCCTTCCTCGGCCGAGCGAAGGGCGGAGGCAAAGTCGCCGCGGCGAAAGGCGGCGACTGCGGCGGCCAAAGCGGGCGGCGGGGACGGTGCGGCGGAGCTCATATCGGCTCGCTACGTGGCACGCTCGCGGCCAAAAAGAAACGGCGGGCCCGAAGACCCGCCGTCAGAGGTTTTGCCGTGAAACGCCGACTTAGAAGTCGAGCGTGACGCCGGCGAAGATGTAGCGGCCGAGCGCGTCGTACACGTTCGGGAAGGTGTTGCCCGAGCAGTAGACGCCCGGGCAGGCGTTGATGGCGCTGCCGCTGCCGTTGGCGCCGACGATCGGCGGCTCGCGGTCGAACAGATTGTTGACGCCGATGCGGAAGTTGTAGTGATCGCCGATCCGCGCCGTCATCGCCAGGTCGATATAGTTTTGCGCCGGGATCTTGGCGTTGAGCGGCGAGGCGACGCCGGTGAACAGACTCGGCTGGTTCGACAGCACGTCGTTGGTCACCGAGCCGAAATAGCGCCACTGCAGCGAGAGGCCGATGCCGTCCGGAGCGGTCCAGGTCAGGCGGACCTTGTGCCTCCATTCGGGGTTCGGCGTGCCGCACTGCAGGCCGTAGAGGCCGGCGCAGTCGAAGCTGTTGTTCACGCCCGAATCGGTGACCAGCTTGTCGAGCCAGGTCCCAACCGCGTTGAGGCTGAGCCCGCCCAGCGAGCCGATATCCATCGCGTAGCTGAAGCCGACGTCGATGCCGCGGGTGTGAACGCCACCGATATTCTGGGTGATGTCGGTGACGAAGCCGGCGCCCGACCGCCACAGCGACCCGAAATTGTCGCGGTGGATGAGCCCGCAGAGCGGCGATGACGGGTTGCTGATGCACTCGGACAGGATCGTGTCCTGGCCGATCTGCTGGATCGCGTTCTTCACCTTGATGTCGAACCAGTCGACGGTGAGAGCCAGGCGCGGGACGAACCTCGGCTGGAGGACGAGGCCGACCGACTTGGTCGTCGCCGTTTCCGGAATGAGGTTCGCGTTGCCGCCGATCAGGCCGTTATACTGGCCGGCCGGGTTGCCGTTGACCACTTGGCCGACGTGCAGGCCTTGCGCCAGGCAGCCCGCCTCCGCCGCGGTGATCGGGTGATCGGCGCACGGATCCGAGTTGCCGTTGAGGGCGACGCGCTGGGTGGCGAACAGCTCCTGCACGTTGGGCGCGCGGACCGCGCGGTTGTAGCTGGCGCGCAGACGGACGTCGCGAATCGGTGCGAAGTCGAGGCCGAGCTTCCAGGTATCGGTCTTGAAGCCCTTGCCGGAGGCGCTGCGCTTCAGGTCGTAATCCGACCGGCGATAGCCGGCTTCGATCGCGAGGCTCTTGAAGAAATTGTTCTCGACGATCGGGATACGAACCTCGGCGAACAGCTCGCGGACGTCGAACGCACCGTTCGACGGCAGCGTCGGCGCGCCCTGGCCGGCAAGGTCGCCGGTCTGGAATTCGAGGTCCGTGTTGAGGTTCAGGCTGTCCTTGCGGTACTGGGCGCCGAGCGCGACGCCGACACCGTCTTCCGCCCAGGGGAAGCGCAGGCCGTAATCGCCCAGCTTGCCGGTGAGGGAGACCTCGGCCACCGCCTGCTCGACCTGGCCGCGCTGGAAGCCCGGCGCTTGCAGGTAGTTGAGAGCGGCCGGGCTGACCTGGCCCGTGGCGAAGATGTCGTACGGCACGCAGTTCGGGTCGGTGCCGTTGCGGACCGAGCGGCAGGTCGGGACGCCGCCCACATTGACGACGTCGAGCGCGCGAGTGAGGCGCGCCACTGAGAAGTCGTTGAGGTAGGTTTCTGAGAAGTTGACCCGCGCATATTGGTAGTAAGCGTCATACGACCAGGTGTTGCTGAGCTCGCCGCGCATGCCGAGCACGCCGCGATAGGTGGTGTGCTGGAGGTCGTCGATGCGGCCGCCGCCTTCGACGTTGCGGCGCAGGATCTGGGCGAAGCCGCGGAAATAAGGCTGGCCGGTGGTCGGATCGAAATAGGCCTGCGGCGGCAGCCCGCCCGGGTTGGCGGCACTGAACGTCGCGCCGACCGGGTTGTTGGTCAGCAATCCGGTGATCGGGCTCACTTCGCTCGAGATGAGGTTGTTCGGCGCGCAGAGGATCGCCCTCTGCTGGGCCGACAGGAGCGGGTTGTCGCAATTGACCGAGAAGGTGTTGCCGAAGTCGCCCGAGGGAGCGATCTGCGCCAGCGTCCGGTCGTCCATGAACATGAACTCGAGATACGGGTGCAGGGCCGGGCTGATCTCGTAATCGGCGAAGGCGCCGGCCGTGTAGCGCTCGTCGGGCCGCTGATAATAATTGTACGGCGCGAAGTTGAACGGCGTCGATCCCCCGATCAGGGTCCGGTTCGGCCCGATCTGGAAGGTGGTCGACGTGAAGGTGCTCTTCTTGGGATCGGCGTTCGGCGTGCCGGTGAAGGCGAAGACCGTGCCGTTGGCCGAAGTCGCTGAGCCACCGCAGAAGAACAGCGGATCGCCGGGGGTGCCGGCCGGGTATGCGGCGCGCTGCTTGGCCGTACGAGCCTGGATCGCGCACGAGCTGTAATCGCGCTTGTTCTGCAGGATCGGGTTCAGCTTGCGATAGGTCATATAGGCCACGACATGGCCGCGGCCGTCGTCGAAGCCGGCGCCGATCTGCGCGGAGAGATCGATCGTGCCGCCGTCGGCGACGCTGCCGCGCGGATAGCCGAAGTTGCGGCCGTTGAGGGCGGCGACGATGCCGCTGCCATTGTCGTTGACGTGGTTATAGAAGCTGTACTGGCCGTCGAGTTTGATGCCCTCGAACTTCGTATCCATGATGAAGTTGACGACGCCCGAGACGGCGTCCGAGCCGTAGACCGACGAGGCGCCGCCGGTCAGGACGTCGACGCGGTCGATGATCGAGGCCGGGATGATGTTGATGTCCGGCGACGGGAAGGCGGGGTCGCCCGGGATGAGCCGGCGGCCGTTGATCAGCACCATGGTGCGCTGCGAGCCGAGGCCGCGCAGGTTGACGGTGGCGGTGCCGGTCGCGCCGTTGGCGAGGTTGCCGCCCTGCTCGGCGAATGCCTGCGGCAGCGAGTTGATGAGGTCTTCCGTCTTCGACGTGCCCTGCAGCCGGACTTCCTGGCTGTTGACGACCGTGACCGGGCTGACCGCGGTGAGGTTCGGCTGGGGGATGCGCGAACCGGTGATGACGATCGCGCCCTGATCCGCGTTCGGATTGTTCGAATTGGGCTGCGCGTTGGGCTGCGAGGCCTCGACCGGACCGCTCTGCGGCTGGCCGGCGGCGCCGGGCTGGGTGGCGGAGGTGCTGTCTTGCGCGAACGCGGGCGTCGCGGCGCCGATCGCGCCACCGATGAAGGTCGTCGCAAGCAACGTATTGAGAATACGGGTTTTATTCATGTCCGTCCCCTTGAAGCGGCCTTGAACCGCGGAGTTTTTATCATCCCTGACACTGGCGAATGAGCCAGCGAGCCGCCCACCGTTTACTTGATGTAATGAAAGCGAAGCAATCGGTCCTCCTCCTGACTTGCTGCCAATTTTGGCTCTCGTGACAAATTTGCCACAGCCTCGGCGGCCCGGTTGCACGGGCCCGGCCTTGCCGCGATAAGGGCGCGGAGCGAAGGGAGGGATCGATGCGGCGCAACGTTCTGGCGGCTTGTTGTCTTGTCATGCTGACGATGGGCGGCGGTACAACCGGCCTCGCCAAGGACCGCAAGCCCGACGCCGGGCCCGCAGGCCGGCCGCAGGCGTTCGAGGCCCTGGTGCGCTGCCGCGGCATCGCCGACGGGCCGGCGCGGCTGCAATGCTACGATGCCGCCGCGGCGGCAATGGAGCAGGCCGCCGAGCGCCACGAGCTGGTCGTCGTCGACCGCAAGCAGATGCGCGAGACGCGCCGCACCCTGTTCGGCATCGACATTCCCCGGCTCGATTTGTTCGGCGGCGGCGCCGACGACGCCGACGAGGTCAAGGAAGTCGAAGGCGTGATCGCCACCGCCTTCCAGGACGGCAACGGCCGCTGGGTGGTGAGGACCGAGGACGGCGTCACCTGGGCGCAGATCGACAATCAGGTGATCGCGGTCCGCCCCAAGCCGGGCCAGAAGGTCCGCATCCATCGCGGCGCGATCGGCAGCTACATCATGAACGTCAACGGCCAGCCGGGCGTGAAGGCGCGCCGCCAGCTCTGAGGCTTATGGGCGGCGGTGCGCCTCGACCGCCGCTTCGGCCGTCGCATAGGCCTCCTGGCGCTCGACGCTCCAATAGCGCAGCTCGTCGAGCGGGATCGGCCGGCCGGTGGCGGCGCACGTCACGTAATCGCCGTTGGTGAGCACGCGAAATGTGCCGGCCATGTAGTGGAGACGGGCCTCGCGGCCGCGATTCTGCATCAGCATCATGGATATCCCTAGAGAACCTTGGCCTAGAGCAATTTAGGCTGGTGCGGCACCGGTCTGCCATAGGCCGGCCGACGCGCGCGCTCAACCGGGGCCGGGCCGTCGCCGACGCTCGCCTCGAGGTCGCCGTCGCCGAAGACGAGGCGCAGCCGCTTCGCCGCTTTCGCGGCCGCCGCCGAGACCAGAGTGTGGCCGTCGCGATCCTCGACGCGGGCATAGCCGCGCTGCAGCGGCCGGCTGGGATGGGCGAGCTCGGCGACCCGCCACAGCGCCTCCAGCCGTTCCTTCGCCCGCCGCCAGCTCCCCTCGAGCAGGCCCGGACGCAACGCGCCGACGGCCAAAGCGAGCGCGGCGCGGGCGTGGCCGAGCTCGGCGCGGAGCGCGCGGGGAAGGCGGTCGGCGAGGTCGTCGAGCCGCTGGCGCTGGGGCGCGAGCAAGGCCTCGCGCGCCGGCCAGCGGCGCAGGCTCGCCTCGAGCTGCTCGGCGGCGCGCTCGGCGGCGCGGCGCGCGCAACGCTCGATCCGCAGCCCGAGCTCGCGCAGGCCCGCGATCAGCTCGGCGCGGACCGGGACGGCGATCTCGGCGGCGGCGGTTGGCGTCGGCGCGCGGACGTCGGCGGCGAAATCGCACAGCGACGTGTCGGTCTCGTGCCCCACCGCCGACACGATCGGGATCGAGCAGGCGGCGACGGCGCGGACCACTTCCTCCTCGTTGAACGCCCACAAATCCTCGATCGAGCCGCCGCCGCGCGCGACGATGACGAGATCGGGTCGCGCAACCGGCCCGCCCGGCGCGAGCGCGTCGAAGCCGCGGATCGCGGCGGCGATCTGCGGCGCGGCGCCTTCCCCCTGCACCGCCACCGGCCAGACGATCACGTGGCAGGGGCAACGATCGGCCAGGCGGTGGAGGATGTCGCGGATGACGGCGCCGGTCGGCGAGGTGACGACGCCGATCACGCGCGGGTGGAAGGGCAGCTTCTTCTTGCGGGCTTCGTCGAACAGCCCTTCCGCGGCCAGCGCCCGCCGCCGCTTGTCGAGCAGGGCCATCAGCGCGCCCTGCCCCGCCAGCTC
>JBJMTY010000220.1:0-6703 GCA_045811445.1 Allosphingosinicella sp.
AGCGGGCCTTGCCAGCACTCTGGGTTACACCGTTGGCTCCGTCCTCCTCGTCTCCGTGTTCCTGCGGGCGACGGGCACTTCCGCCTCCGCGCTCGCGCTACGATTTTTCGACAACAGGAAAGAGCCGCTAGTTCACCTGGAACATAGCAGAAACGAGCGTGATCGGCAAGCGGCCGGCTCTCGTCTGCCGTCACCACAGATCTGGTACGGCCGTGCCGTGCGGGTGCCGGATCGACGCCGGACGGATGCCGCGTCGGAGCCGGGCCGTTGCGGCGCTTCCGCCGGGACCGGTGTCGCCCGGTTGCGCTCGCCGAGGCTTGGACATCCTGTTACGCCGGTGATACGAACGGCCCCGCGCCGCGGCCCCGGGGACGGCCGCGCCGCCCGTCGCCGTGGCTGCTTTTCCCGCCTGCACGCGAAAGGAGCGCCATCATGGCCCGGCCCGTCAAGTTCGCCCACGTCGTCTACATGACCCGCCGCTACGAGGCGATGACCGCCTGGTACCAGGACGTGTTCGAGGCCGAGGTCGTCAACATGGACCCGGCGCTCGCCTTCCTCACCTACGACGACGAGCACCACCGCTTCGCCTTCGCCAATCTCGACCTCTTGAAGCCCGACGGCGGCGGCGCCGACGACCGCGGCCAGATCGGCGTCAACCACGTCGCCTACACCTACGGGAGCGTCGCCGATTTGCTCGCCACCTACGAGCGCCTCAAGGCGGCGGGCATCCGCCCCTATTGGCCGGTCCACCACGGCACCACCTTGTCGCTCTACTACGCCGACCCCGACGGCAACCGCATGGAATTCCAGGTCGACGCCTGCATCGCGGAGGAGGGCAGGGCGCTGCTCGCCGCGACGGACAACCCGGTGGGCGTGGCGTTCGACCCCGAGGCTTTGGTGGCGCGGTGGCGGGGCGGGGAGGCGGAGGCGGATTTGCTGGTCCAGCCGGCGGGGGAGCCTGCGCCGGTGCCGGTGGAGCATGGGATGACTTGAGGGGCAGAGACGGGGGCGCAATAGGTGAGGGAGAGGGCGGCGTAAGGCTTTTCTTGAACCGCCGGGACGCCGGTGTTATACCCATGGTATGAAGGTAGCCGTCTCCATTCCCGATCCGGTCTTCTCCGAAGCCGAGGCGCTGGCCCGCCGCCTCAACGCCAGCCGCAGCGAGATCTACGCGCGTGCCCTCGACGCCTTCGTCGCCACCCACGCGCCGGAGCGGGTGACGGAGGCGCTGAACGCGGTGGCCGACGCAGCCGGCGCCGAACCGGATGCCTTTGTCCGCAAGGCCGCTCGGCAAACGCTCGAACGCAACGAGTGGTGATCGCCCAGGGAGAGATCTGGTGGGCCGACCTGGACGACCCGATCGGCTCCGCTCCAGGCTATCGCCGCCCGGTCCTGATCGTGCAGTGCGACGCCTTCAACCGCAGCCGCATCGGCACGATCCTCTGCGTTCCCCTGACGAGCAACCTCAGACTGGCCGAAGCGCCCGGCAACGTGCGCCTGACGGCCTCGGAGACTGGACTCGATCGGGACTCCGTGGCGAACGTGTCGCAGCTGCTCGCTGCCGACCGGAGCCAGCTCACCGAGCGCACGGGCACGGGCACGGTCACGCGGCGGAAGCTGGAGCTTGTGTTCGCGGGGATCGACGTGGTGCTGGGGCGCTAAGCTGGGCGGAAGGGGACAGTGGCTGTGCCCGCGCCACCCTCTCGCTCTATTACGCCGACCCCGACGGCAACCGCATGGAATTTCAGGTCGACGCCCGCAGCGCCGAGGCGGCTTGCTCCCGCGCCGGCACGCGCTAGGCTCCGCCCCATGAAAGCTGCTCCCTTTCCGGCCGCCGCGGCGGCGCTCGCGCTCCTCGCCTGCTCGCCGCCCGCTCCGGAGGAGAATCGTGCCGCGCCCCCGGAGAATTTCTCCGCGGCGGGCGTGCCTGAGGCGAACGGCGCCGCGGCGACGGCCGAGAGCCCGGCGGGCGCGCCGCCGCTGTCGGGCCCCGACGCCATATTGGGCGCGATCGCGGGGCCCTGCGGGTCCGAGAAGGCCGCCGACTTCATGGGCCGCGCCTGGTCGCCGCAGACGCAGGCGGCGCTCAAGGCCCGCACCGGCGCCGTCGGGGTGCTGATCCTCGACGAGCACAACCTCGCCGCCCAGGTCCCGGCAAACCCCCGCCGCGTCGACGTCCTGCTCAACAGCCGCAACCAGATCATTCACCTCGTCTGCGGGTGAGGGAAGCCATGCGCCTTCTCCTCGGCCTGCGCCTTGTCGCCGCCGCGGCCGCGCTCGCGGCCGGCGCCAGCCCGGCGGGCGCCTGCGTGGCGGGATCCGCGCTCGTCATGTTCGACGCGGGGTCGGCGGAGCTGGGGCCGGAGGCGCAGGGGATCCTGGATGCGGCCGCTTCGTCCTTCCTCGGGCAGGGCGGGTCGGGCCGGTACCGGCTCATCGGCCATTCCGACCGGGCCGGCAGCGCCGCCGCGAACCTGCGCCTCTCCCGCCGCCGCGCCGAGGCGGTCCGCGACTATCTCGCCGCTCACGGAATCCCGCTGGGCCTGATGGACGTCGCCGCCGCCGGCGAGGCGGGGCTGCCGGTCGCCACCCCGGACGGCGCCGCGGAGCCGCGGAACCGCTTCGTCGAAGTGCGGCCGCTTCCCGGCGGCGAGGACGGCGCCCGCCGCGACGCCGAAATCCGCTCGGGGCGCCCCATTCCAGTCTGCTGAGGCGGGGGTAAATGGCGGGGCGGGGAGGCGGGGAGGAGTTGCTGGTTCGGTCGGCGGGGAAAGCGGCGCCGGTGCCGGCGGCGCATGGGATCGGTTGAGCGGGAGGGACAGGCGGCGGCGCCCGGTCCTTCGAACTAGCGCAGCTGGCTGTCCTTGCTGCCGCGTCGGTTGATGCCGACGTGCGGCGTGCGCGCGTCGCGGCCGGACTGGCAGGCGACGCAGGTCCGCGCCGCGGCATCGCGAGCCGGCGCTTCTCGGGGATCACCTCGCCGCAATCGACGCGATGCGTCTCGCCCCCGCCGGCCGACGCAGCTACGGCGAGCCGCGCCCGCGCCGCCAGCACGGCGTCCTTCACCGTATCCTCGATCTGATCCTGCACCGCGCCATCGCGCGACCAGCCGCCGGCCATGGGGGGCTCCTGTTTTCTCGTGTTGCCTTAGGGATTTGGGCTTTGGGGGTCGTTTTTCCAGTGCTGTCCCGGCGGGCGACGGCAGGAGCGCTACGCGTCCAGCCAATCAAGCTGTGCGCGGGCTCTCTTGGTCCCCGATTTAGAGAACTGTACGGCATCCTCGATCTGCTCAAGGACATAGGCAGAGCCGTTCTTGCCTAGCGCGTGGTAACCGGGATGACCCTTCATTGCAGCAAACTGTCCCCGCAAGTACTTATAGAACAGCTCAACGAGGTGGACCTGCTGTTCAGGATAGAGCTTCCCGAACCGATTCTCTGTGAGCATTAGGTCGTATACTCTCGACTCCAACTGCCGGTCGTTGAGGGCCGTGGTAGGCAGCACGGATGCAAGATACTCCGTACGAGAAGCCAAAATCCGGAGGTGGGCCCATCCACTAGCAGATGCCTTAACACAGTTTGACAGGTCCAGCTTCGACACGGTTGCAGAGTCAGCCTCTATGAGATCCTTGACCAACGTGTATTGGGCAGCCGAGAAGGCGTCCGATCTAACGAACCCTAGCCGCTCCAAATGCCCGAGCAGTCTCTCAAGGCAAACAAACCCCATCTGTCCGTTGTCACCGGGCATCTTTCTTTGGTCTATCAGATAGAACAGGATTTCAGGCACAAGCAGGTTAGATGGTCTCACCCAAGTGCTGTCACAATAGAAAATGTTAGCAACAAATCCACTAATGTCTGAGTAAAAACGATAGTCCTGTCGCATGAGAATACGCAAAACCAGACTTTCTGGAAAATGCGCCATTTCATAGCCGGAGGCGACGTTAGTGATGAGGTCTTCCGGCATGTGTCCAGAGTTCATGATAGACATAAACATGTCGAGTGCCTTGCGAACATTTCTCCCGGCAAGCGCCTCCAGCACACGAGACACATTGTTCGTGCGCTCAAACAGCTCTAAATAGATTCCCTTCAAGAACTCTCCGGCACGACTCTTTGGGTAAGAGATCGTGGCGCCCTTCGGGGTCTTGTACCGAATCATTTCAGGAGCCTGTCGAGCCAGTTCAGCTAGACTGAGCTCAAGACGCCGCTTCACGACGTCGATAAAACGCGGTGGGCCGATGTGAAAAACTTGTCCAGTTTTGTACGTATCGAGCGGGCGCTCGTCCTTATGCGCTTCGAACGTCGTATCGCGCATTTGTAAGACAACGAGGCAGCGGACCTGCTGCATGAACCATAAAGCTAGCTGGAAGGCCGCCAACTGGTTGGTGGCGTCGCGCCGATCCACGTTGTCGAATACCGCGATCAAAATCTCGCCTTTGTCGCCTTCGATGTAACGTGCCAGTGCCCGAGCTAGCCGTTCCGGATCTTGCCGCCAAGCCTCAATGTCGCGTGCCCGCTCGAGCAGGCCTCGCCCAGGCTCTACCGCAGACATTCTAAAGTAGTACGCCTCACGGTCGGCTATGTCCGCCGCAAAAACGCGCTCCTGATCATCGGGATCGCGTAGGTTTATCTGCAAACCTTCATACAACAAGCTTTCAACAAAGGTCTTATAAACCCATTCCTCAGCAGCTGTCAGGTCATCCGGAGCAAAATTAAAGTCGACAAAAGCCCAATGTGAATGAAGAGCCAATGGCTCCGGCTGAAGAAGCTCCTTGTATCGACGAGCAAAAAGACTCTTGCCGGTACCAACGCCACCCGTGATCAGCTGCAGTTCCCCAGTCTGGGGTTTTACAGACGTAAGGCTCTCGAATCGTCGCGAGACATCGGGGGCCCGCTTTTTGGTCGTCTTCACCTCTGTTCGTGTCTTGGACCTAGACAGCCGGTCAACCAAAAACGACTCTAAAACCTTGTCGTAACTTGTAACTTCGTCAGTGGAAACGTACGCGCTCTTGTAGATTTCGGGGTCGCTGTTCTGATCGCGCGATGAGAAGTAGCGACGCAGGATCGGTGAGAGATCGGCTGCAAACGTATTCGGCTCAAGCTTTGAACCAATCAGAGTCTGGCCGCCCTCGTTTGAGGACGGTTTTCTAAACCCAATGAGGCGAACCGCAGCGCTCGCGACGTACGCAAACCGCTCTAGCTGTTCGCGGCCGAGGAGATTCTGTAGGTCAGTTAGGCTCTTGCTGCCAATAACGAGGTCGGCGACATTGCCCTGCTGGTCTGGTTGGCGTTTATCCCATCGGCCGGCGGCGTACTCTTTGCCATTTGTTGCAAAAACGAAGTTACACGGATTCAGGGAAGCTCCAAAGGAGCGATTGAGGGCGTGAGCGTACAGGGAAGCTTCGTCCCAGCCACCGGATAGCGAGACGCTAGGCGACTTTACCTCAATCGCAACCACCGGTAACGAGAGAATATATACGCAGAAATCGGGGACGTACCCTTTTCGTGTCGATGTGCCCTTGCCGATATCGTGCTGGGCAAGAAACTCCTTGCTCTTGATATTAGTTAATTCGATTCCAAGGTATTCCGCGCGTGTGAGCAGGGGCAGGACAATTTGAGTTTCCACGTCCCCTTCGGTCCAATTAGTTTCGCACGCTGGCAGCAATCCCGTCCTCGCTCCTAATTACCAACTTCTGGACCGCACGAGCACTTCTAGTGCGCAGGCGGCTTCGCGCGCCGCGCGGCGGTATCGAGTAGCTTCAGCCTATATGAGACGGAATGGCTCATGAAATCCGAGTTTACGCGCTGCCTCCCGCGAACGCCAGCCGCCTTCGCCGCTCCGCGTAACTCTCGATGAGCTGAGCAGCCGTCACGGGTATGGCTACACTTCGCGTCTCCGGCGCCCCGCGTGAACCCTGAAACGCCTGAGCAGCCGTCACGGGAGTGAATCCCGTGACGTCGAACGGGTTCGGCTGGTGCCGACCCGCCGGCCGGACTGCGCGCTCTCTTCGCGCTGCTCCGGCGGCTGCGTTGCAGCCGGCGTCGCTACGCTCGGGCGCTTGTCATTGATCCAGGAACGACCGCATCTTCCGGCTCCGCGACGGATGCTTCAGCTTCCTAAGCGCCTTGGCCTCGATCTGCCGGATACGCTCGCGGGTGACGCTGAACTGCTGCCCGACCTCTTCCAGCGTGTGGTCGGTGTTCATGCCGATGCCGAAGCGCATCCTCAGCACCCGTTCCTCGCGCGGCGTCAATGACGCCAGCACGCGGGTCACCGTTTCCTTGAGGTTGGCCTGGTTCGCCGCGTCTTCCGGGATCACCGCGTTCTTGTCTTCGATGAAGTCGCCGAGGTGGCTGTCTTCCTCGTCGCCGATGGGCGTCTCGAGGCTGATCGGCTCCTTGGCGATCTTCATCACCTTGCGGACCTTCTCCAGCGGCATGGAGAGGCGCTCGGCCAATTCCTCCGGGGTCGGCTCGCGGCCGATCTCGTGGAGGATCTGGCGGCTGGTGCGGACCAGTTTGTTGATCGTCTCGATCATGTGGACCGGGATGCGGATGGTGCGGGCCTGGTCGGCGATCGAGCGGGTGATCGCCTGGCGGATCCACCAGGTCGCGTAGGTCGAGAATTTGTAGCCGCGGCGATATTCGAACTTATCGACCGCCTTCATCAGGCCGATATTGCCTTCCTGGATGAGGTCGAGGAACTGCAG
>JBJMTY010000221.1:0-14874 GCA_045811445.1 Allosphingosinicella sp.
ACCCGCCGATCGAGGGCCGGGACGATCTGCTGCGCCCTTTCGCCAAGGGCGAGAAGCCCGCGGCGGCGTGGCGGATCGGCACGGAGCACGAGAAATTCGTCTACCGCCGCGACGATCACCGCGCGCCGTCCTACGACGAGCCAGGCGGCATCCGGGATCTCCTCGACGCCCTCACCGATTATGGGTGGGAGCCTGTCGAGGAAGGCGGCAAGGTCATCGCCCTCTCCGGCCAGGACGGCAATGTCAGCCTCGAGCCCGCCGGACAGCTCGAGCTGTCCGGAGCGCCGCTCGAGCATCTCCACCAGACCTGCGCCGAGGCGGGCCGCCATCTCGATCAGGTGAAGGCGGTCGGCGACAAGCTCGGGCTCGGCTTCCTCGGCCTCGGCATGTGGCCCGACAAGACGCGCGACGAGCTGCCGCGCATGCCCAAGGGCCGCTACGCGATCATGCTCCGCCACATGCCGCGCGTCGGCACGCTCGGCCTCGACATGATGCTGCGCACCTGCACGATCCAGGTGAATTTGGACTATGCCTCGGAAGCCGACATGGTCCAGAAGTTCCGCGTCGGCCTCGCCCTCCAGCCGCTCGCCACCGCGCTCTTCGCCAATTCGCCTTTCACCGAAGGCAGGCCCAACGGCTATGTCTCCTACCGCAGCCACATCTGGTCCGACACCGATCCGGCGCGCACCGGGATGCTGCCCTTCGTGTTCGAGGACGGGTTCGGCTACGAGCGCTACATCGACTATGCGCTCGATGTGCCGATGTACTTCGTCTACCGCGACGGCCGCTACATCGACGCCGCCGGCCTCTCCTTCCGCGACTTCCTGGAGGGCCGCCTCTCCGTCCTCCCCGGCGAGAAGCCCCGCCTCTCGGACTGGGTCGACCATCTCTCCACCGCCTTCCCCGAGGTGCGGCTCAAATCCTTCCTCGAGATGCGCGGCGCCGACGGCGGGCGCTGGAGCAAGATCTGTGCGCTGCCGGCGCTCTGGGTCGGCCTGCTCTACGACCAGGGAGCGCTCGACGCGGCGTGGGACGAAGTGAAAGGCTGGTCGATCGAGGACCGCCAGCGCCTCCGCGACGACGTGCCGAAGCTCGGCCTCAAGGCGATCACGCCCGCCGGCGAACCCATGCGCGACCTTGCCCAGCGCGTTCTCGCCATCGCCGAGGGCGGCCTCGCCGCCCGCGCCCGCCTCAACGCCGCCGGCGACAATGAAAGCGGCTTCCTCGATCCGCTGCGCGAGATCGTCGCGCGCGGCACGACGCCCGCGGAGGTCCTGCTGGAGCGCTATCGCGGCGAGTGGCGGGGCGACGTAAGCCGCGTCTACGAGGAAATGAGCTTCTGATCTCCGTCAGGCCGGACTTGATCGGGCATCGGTGAACTCGGATGGTGGCACTCTTCGAGCCACGGTAAACTTCCGGATAAGGTCCGGGAGCGACGGGAGCGACCTTTGACGCAGCTTCGTACCCTCTATCCCGCCATCGAGCCCTACCGCTCCGGCCATCTCGACGTCGGCGGCGGCCACAGCCTCTATTGGGAGCAGTCCGGCAACCCCCGCGGCAAGCCGGCTCTGTTCCTCCACGGCGGGCCGGGCGCCGGCTGCTCGCCCGATCACCGCCGGCTGTTCGATCCGGATCGTTACAACGCCCTGCTGTTCGACCAGCGCGGCTGCGGGCGCTCGACGCCCTTCGCCAGCCTCGAGGCGAACACCACCTGGGATCTGGTCGACGACATCGAGCGGCTGCGGATCGTCGCCGGCGTCGAACGCTGGCTCGTCTTCGGCGGCTCGTGGGGCTCGACCCTGGCTTTGGCCTATGCCGAAGCGCATCCGGACCGGGTCACCGGCCTGATCCTGCGCGGCATCTTCACCATGCGCCAGAGCGAGATCGACTGGCTCTACAAGGCCGGCGGCGCCTCGATGATCTTCCCCGACAAATGGGAGGCGTTCGTCGGCCCGATCCCCGAGGCCGAGCGCGGGGACCTCGTCGCCGCCTACGGCCGCCGGCTCGACGATCCCGACCCGTCGGTGCGCACCGGGGCCGCCAAGGCCTGGAGCAAGTGGGAAGCGGAGACGATCACCCTGCTCCCCAACCCCGAACTGGTCGCCGCCTCGGTCGCCGACCAATATGCGGTCGCGATTTCCCGCATCGAGAACCATTATATGGCCCATCGCGGCTGGATGGAGGAAGGGCAATTGCTCCGCGACGTCGGCCGCATCCGCCACATACAAGGGATCATCGTCCAGGGCCGCTACGACGCCTGCACGCCCCCCGCCGCGGCTTGGGCGCTGCACGAGGCCTGGCCCGAGGCGGACCTGCGTATCGTGCCCGACGGCGGCCATGCCTTCAGCGAGCCCGGCATATTGGACGGCCTTGTGCGCGCCGCCGACGAGATGGCCGGCGCCTGACTAGCGCCCGGGCCGGTAGGTCCGCTCGACATGCCCCTTGAGCTCGTCCGGCCAGAAATAGACTGGACGCAGATTCCCCGTCGCGTAGCGCTCGGCCTGGTCGTTGAAATGCGGCGATTCCGGGTGGCCGCTCTCGCCCCCGGCGGTCACCGCGACGGCGCGAACGCGCGGGCCGAATTCCACCACGGCGACGAAGCTGTTGCCGCTGGTGCCGTACCATTTGGTCGAGCCCTTGCGCGGCGCGGCGCCGAACGAAGCGAGCGAGCCCCAGCGCGCCGAGGAGAAGCCGACGGGGATGCTCGGCGCGGCGTCGCTGAACGGATGGTCGATCGCCGCGCTCACCCGCTGGAAGCGGTTCACCTCGCCCCACGGCACCTCCCAGCGCCCGAACTCGCGAGTCAGCCGGTCGAGCGCGGCGGCGAGGGCCGCCAGCTTGGTTGCGGCCGGCGCCGCGTCCATCGCCTCGTAGCTCGACAGGCCGAGGCCCCAGGCGCCGCCCTCGACCCGCCGCAGCATCTCGTCCCCCCAGAAATTGGCGAGCGTGTTGGGCACCGAGCCGGCGCTCCAGCGATAGTCCCAGCCGCGAAGCCGGGCGACCGGATCGGCCAGGCGATTCTTCAGCGCCCCGGCCGGCGCGGCGTCCCAGGCCGCGACCAGGCCGGGGACGAGCCGCGCGAAGGCGGGTTGGTAGCTGTCGTAAGCGGCGGCGCGCAGCCCCTCGAGCGAGAAAGAGCGGCCCGCCGTGAGCAGCCGCAACGCGTGCAGCCCACGCGGATTCTCGCCATATTGCTCGACGTAGCGGGGAAAATCGGAGGGCTTGAGGCTGCCGGGCCCCGCCGCCGCCCAGGGCCAATTGTTCGAGTTGAAGGCGAAGCCGCTCAGCGGGTTGAGGAGGTGCGGGATCCGCTCGAGCGGCAGCAGGCCGCGCCAGTCGGTCGCGGGATCGCCGCCGTCGACCGGCTTGGTGTAATCGAAGCGGTCGTCGCGCACCGGAATGAATTGCGGGTGGAGATAGGCGATCTCGCCCTTGTCGTCGGCGAACAGGGTGTTGTTCGAGGAATTGGCCTGGAGCGCGGCGACCTGGAGGAACGAGGCATAATCGCGCGCCTTGGTGCGCAGGAAGGATTGCTCCAGCGCCTCGATCGGCTTGTGCATCATCGCGAACGCCACCCACTTGCCGCCCTCGGCGCGGACGATGGGGCCGTGATGGGTGCGGTAGATCGTGAAGCTCCGAGCCGCCTTGCGTCCGTCGGCGGTGCGGTAGGGAATTACGATGGTCGAGGTCAGGACCGGCCGCCAATCCTTGCCATATTTGTAGACGAGCCGGCCGCCGCGGGTTTCGTTCGTTTCGAGGAACTCGTCGACGCTGTCGACGCCGCTCGACGTGTGCATCCAGCCAGCATGGGCGTTGAAGCCCTGGTAGATGAAGAATTGCCCCCACGTCGCCGCGCCGTAGGCGTCAAGGCCTTCGCCGCTCGTCACCTGTTGCTCGGAGCGGAAGAAGAAGCTGGTGTGCGGGTTGATGAGCAGGAGCGCGTGCCCCGCCTCGCTGAGCTTCGGCGCGATCGCGATGCCGTTGGAGCCGCGCGGCTCATTGTCCGCCGGCGCGGCGAGGACGAGCGGCCGCGCCTTGCCGTAAAAGGCCTCTAGCGCCCCGAGGTCGATCCGCTCGATGTCGCCGCCGATCGAGCCTTCGGTGAACGACAAGGCCATCCACGGCTCGAACCGCGCGATGGCGCGGGGATGCACGGCGGGATGGGTGGCGAGATAGTAATTGAGCCCGTCCGCCCAGGCGTCCATCAGCTTCCTCAGCCACGCCGGGCTGGCGCGGTAGCGGGCCTGGAGGTCGGCCGGGTCCATGTAGAGCCGGGCGCGCAGATCGGCCCAGATCGCTTTCTCGCCTTCCGCTTCGGCGGTGCGGCCGAGCGCGGTCAGATAATTGGTCTCGACGCGATTGAAGTCGTCCTCGGCCTGGGCGTAGATCATCCCGAACACCGCGTCGGCGTCGCTCTTGCCGCGCACATGGGCGATGCCCCAATCGTCGCGGACGATGGTGACGCGGGCGGCTTCGGCGCGAAGGCGGGCGAGCTCCGCTCTGGGCTGGGCGGAAGCCGGAGCGGCGGCGAGGAGCAGAAGCGGGAGGAGCAAGTTGCGCATGACGCTTGCGCTACGCCGCGCCCGCCGCCGCTTCAAGCGCCGCCTCCTTCATCGCGCCGGGGCCGGCTCCCTGCGCAGCTCGATCAGCCGGAACAACGTACCGCCGTCCGTGACCAGCCGTCCGGAGAGCCGGTCGCCGTGGCGCGTGAACGACCATGATGCCGGCGCGCCGCGCCGATCGTGGGTGACGCCGGTGAGCAGGCCCGTCGCCGGGGCAAAAGTCACGTCGAGCGGCCCCATTTCCACCTCCACGCCCGCCACGATCTTGTCCATGGTGACGGTGTAGCCGCCGCCGCTCCGGGGGACGAAATAATAGACGGCTTCCTCGTCGCGGCAGGCGGAGGCCTTCACCTGGCAGAGCGACGTGCCGTGCCAGCGCCCCGCCAGCGGATCGGCCGGCGCCGGCGAAGCGGCCAGGGCCGCGGCCCAGAGCAAAATCGAGATGTCGGGCATGGATCACCTCCCGCGCCATTCCTTGCGCCGCCGGGGCGCGAAGGCAAGCCCGCCCCTCTGGCAAAGCGCCCCCGCCCGCGGCTAGACTGAGTGCGAGCGAAAGGGAGAGGCATGGCGACGCACGCGGCAGGGGATTGGCAACCGGGCCATCTGAGGAAAATCGTGCTGGCGAGCCTGATCGGCACGACCATCGAATGGTACGATTTCTTCCTTTACGGCTCGGCCGCCGCTCTGGTCTTCAACAAGCTGTTCTTCCCCGAATTCGATCCGCTCACCGGCACCTTGCTCGCCTTCACCACTTATGCGCTGGGCTTCGTCGCGCGGCCGGTCGGGGGCATCGTGTTCGGCCATTTCGGCGACCGGATCGGGCGCAAGCGGCTGCTGATGCTGAGCCTGGTGCTGATGGGCCTCGCCACCACCCTCATCGGCGTGCTGCCGACCTACGCCCAGGCCGGCGTGCTGGCGCCGATCGCGCTCATCTTGCTCCGCCTGGTCCAGGGCTTCGCGGTCGGCGGCGAATGGGGCGGCGCGGTGCTGCTCGTCGCCGAGCATGGCGATGCCGCCCGGCGCGGCTTCTGGGCGAGCTGGCCGCAGGCGGGCGTTCCGGCGGGCAATCTCCTCGCCGCCGGCATCCTCGCGCTTCTCGCCGGCAACCAGAGCGACGCCGATTTCCTCGCCTGGGGGTGGCGAATCCCCTTCCTGCTCTCCGCCTTGCTGGTCGCCATCGGCTGGTGGATCCGCTCCTCGGTCGCCGAGAGCCGCACCTTCGAAGCGGCGCTCGAGCGCGAGGCTCCGCCCAAAGTGCCGGCGATCGACGTGCTGCGCGAGCGGCCCGGCGCCCTCGCCACCGGCGCGGGCCTGAGGCTCGGCGAGAACGTCTCCTATTACGTCATCACCACTTTCTCGATCACCTACATGACCACCGCGGGCCACCTCACCAAGGCACGGGCGCTCGATTGCATCCTGATCGGCGCGGCCGTGCATTTCCTCGCCATCCCGCTGCTCGGCCGCCTGTCGGACCGGATCGGCCGCCGTCCCGTCTACGCCGCGGGCGGGCTCGGCCTCGCCGCCTTCGCCTTCCTGTTCTTCGGCATGATCGGCAGCGGCGACTTCGCCACGGCCGCGTTCGGGATCGTCGCCGCCTTGCTGCTCCACGGCGCGATGTACGGGCCGCAGGCCGCGTTCATCACCGAGCTGTTCCCGACCCGCTACCGCTATTCGGGCGCCTCGATCGCCTACCAGCTCACCTCGATCGTCGCCGGCTCGCTGGCGCCGATCGTCGCGACCTTGCTCTACGGCCTCGGCCGGGGCGCCCTCCCCGTCTCGCTCTACGTCGGCGCCTGCTGCCTGGTGAGCGGCGTCACCGCCTTGCTGGCACGCGAGACGCGCGGCGTCGATCTCGCCTCGATCCGCTGAGCCCCGGTCAGGCCGCCGGCGCGTCCGGCGCCGGGGGGTTGCCGCCCTCGGCGTCGGGCTTGAACACCGAGCGGTCCGACAGCCAGCCGGCGGCCTGATCGGAGAACATGCCGGCGAGGATGCCGATGCCGCCATAGGCGATGAGGTTCTGGGCGCTGCCGCTCGCATTGGGCCCGGCGAGGACGGCGACGCCGCTGAACATCAGCACGAACACGCCGAGCGCGATCAACCCGCCCAGCAGGATGCGGCCGTAATAGGATTTGGTGCGGGTGAATTTGTAGCGATTGTCCGGGTAGACGAAGAGGATCAGGGTGATCAGCAGAGCCCCGAACAGGCCCGACACCGAGGCGAGGATGATGCCGGTCAGCGCCGGCGGCACGTAGACCAGCTCCGCGGCGAGCGGCCACTTACTGTCCTCGAACACCTTGAGCACCGCGATGATGTCGCCGGAGCGCGCCGCCGTCTCGAGCTGCTTGTCGATCGTGTTGCGCTCGGCCTGGAGGAGGTCGAGCCGGTCCTGGATGTCGTCGGCGTCGCGCTTCAGCCCGGCGGTGTCGTCCAGCGACTTCTGAACCGCGCGCTGGCCGGCGAGGACGTCGGTGGCGATGGCGGGGATGGCCGGATTGGCCTGGCCCCGCTCGGCGGCGCAATGCTGCGTCGCGACGGCCATGCCGATCAATTCGGCCGGCGTCGGCGCCGTCTCGGGCGCGGCCGGCGCCGGGCAGCCGGCGGCGGTGAGCCGCTGGAGGTCGTCGGCGAGGTCGCCGGCCTGGTTGGCGACGATCTGGTTGGCGGCCTGGAGCCGGTCGTTGGCGGCGCGCAGCTGCGCCGTCGACTGCTTGAGCGCCAGGCTGTTCTCGGCGACGACGCTCTTCAGGCTCTCCCGGCCGAAATAATAGCGGACGGCGACCGAATAATCGTAGCCGACCGCTTCCTTGGTAAGCGCGTCGTCGACCTTCTGCTGCGCGGTCGCGACGAGCAGGACGACGATGAAGACGTAGGTGACGAGTATCGCGACGGCGGCGCGGGCGCCCCAATCCACCCAGCGTCTCGCCTGGGCCCACCCAGGGGCGGGCGCGGCATCGGGCGCGGCATCCACGGTCATCGGCTTCTCCCCCCGAAACTCGAGCCCTAACCTCAAATCGGTTATGAGAGATGATGTCATGGTGCCGGCGCTCCGGCAATGAGCCGCTTGCCAGAATTGCCGCCCTCGCTTAGTCTGCGTCGCATATGGCCATGAAAAGCCTCTCCTTTTCGATGATTCGCGCCGCCGTCGAGGCCGCGCTTTGGTGGCGCTGGCGGGCCCTCGACGCCGCGGCGCGCCCCCCTCGCACGAGCTGAAGGCTTCCCGAGCGAAGCTTCATCCGCCGCGATCCAGGCCCGCCTTTCCGGCGGGCTTTTTTTCGTCCCCCGCACTTCCGATCCGAAAGCACAAACCCCCATGATCATCGTCCTCAAGCCCGAAGCCCCGCCCGAGACCGCGCAGGCGCTGATCGACCGGATCGCCGCCAAGGGGCTCAAACCCCTCCACATGCCGGGCGCCGAGCGTGTCGTGCTCGGCGCGCTCGGCGACGAAAGGGTGCTTGCCGAGCTGGCGCTGGACAGCCACCCGATGGTCGAGTCGATCAAGCCCATCCTCGCGCCCTACAAATTGGTCAGCCGCGAGCTTCATCCGCACGACACGGTGGTGCGGTTCGGCAAGGCCGCGATCGGCGGGCGGGGCTTCACCGTGATCGCCGGGCCCTGCGCGGTCGAGACCGAGAGCCAGATGCGCAACACGGCGGCGGCGGCCAAGAAGGCGGGCGCGCACGGCCTGCGCGCCGGCGCCTACAAGCCGCGCACCAGCCCCTACGCCTTCCAGGGCCACGGCCCCGAGGGCCTCAGGCTGCTGCGCGCCACCGGCGACGAATTCGGCCTGCCCGTGGTCACCGAGGTGATGGAGACGGCCGACGTCGCGATCGTCGCCGAGCAGGCCGACATGCTCCAGATCGGCGCGCGCAACATGCAGAATTTCTCGCTGCTCAAGGCCGTCGGCCAGTGCGGCAAGCCGGTGCTGCTGAAGCGCGGCATGGCGGCGCGGGTGGAGGATCTGCTGCTCGCCGCCGAATATCTGCTCGCGGAAGGCAATGAGGAAGTGGTGCTGTGCGAGCGCGGCATCCGCACCTTCGAGACCGCGACGCGCAACACGCTCGACCTCAACGCCATCCCCTACATCAAGCAGAAGACCCACCTGCCCGTTTTGGTCGATCCTTCGCACGGCACCGGCGTGCGCGACTTCGTCATCCCGATGGCGCTCGCCGCCGCCGCCTGCGGGGCGGACGGCATCCTCGTCGAGATGCACGAGGATCCGGCGGTCGCCTGGTCCGACGGCGCGCAGTCGCTCTACCCGGAGCAGTTCGAGCAGCTGATGGCGGCGCTGCGGCCGGTCGTGGCGGCGGTCGGGCGGCAATTGGCATGAGCGCGCCGCTCCTGGCGGGCGGCGGCGGCAAGGCGCTGACCCGGCGCCTGGCCGGCGGGCGCGACCTTCTCGCGCTCTATGCCACCCTCACCGACGGCAGCCGCCGGCGCGACACGATGCTGCTCGAGACGCTCGCCGGGCCGAGCCTGATCATGGACCAGGCGGCGGTGCGGATCGAATGCCGGGGCCTCGCCGTGACCCTCGACGCGCTCACCGCCGGCGGCCGCGCCGTGCTGCGCGCCCTCGCCGCCGGCCTCGCCCACCGCGTCGAAGCGCAGGCCGACGATCGCCTACGCCTGCGCTTCCCTGCGCCCGAGGGCGACGATGCCGAGGCGAGGCTGCTCGCCGCCACACCGTTCGACGCGCTCCGCGCCATCGTCTCGGGCCTGCGCAGCGACAGCCCCGACGAGCCTTTCACCCTCGCCTGCCTCGGCGTCGTCGCCTTCGACCATGTCGATTTCCTCGAGACCCTGCCCGCCCCCGCCGAGGACCCGCTCGGCTATCCGGACTATCTGTTCTGGCTCGCCGAATCCCTGGTCGTCGCCGAGCCGGGCCTGGCGCCGCGCCTGGTCTGCACCGCCTTCGCGGCGGACGCAGCGGAGGCGAGGGCGGCGCATTACCAGGCCGCCGAACGGCTCGCCCTCCTGGCGCAGCGGTGCGAGGCGGCCGCGACGCCGGTCCCGGTTCCGCCCGCGGCCCCGCCGGCCGACGCCGAGACCGATCTCGACGACGCCGCCTATGCGGCGATCGTGTCGCGCATGAAGGCGCATATCCTCGCCGGCGACGTCTACCAGATCGTGCCGTCGCGCAGCTTCCGGGCGCCGTGCGCCGACCCGCTCGCCGCCTTCGCGGCGGTGCGGGCGCTCGATCCCAGCCCCTACATGTTCTTCGTGTCGGGGCCCGAGCACATCCTGTTCGGCGCCTCGCCCGAGACCTCGGTCCGCATCGCCCGCGAGGGAGGCTGGCCGATGGTCGAGGTGAAGCCGATCGCCGGCACGCGCCCGCGCGGCGCCGATGCCGACGAGGACGATCGGATGGAGGCGGACCTCCGGCTCGACCATAAGGAGATCGCCGAGCATATGATGCTGGTCGATCTCGCCCGCAACGACGTCGCCCGGATCAGCCTCCCCGGCACCCGGCGGGTGGCGAAGCTGATGAACGTCGAGCGCTACGCCCGGGTCATGCACCTGGTCTCCTCGGTGAAGGGTGCGCTGGCGATCGGCTTCGACGCGCTCCACGCCCTCCAGGCCTGCCTCAACGTCGGCACCTTGTCGGGCGCCCCCAAGCTCAAGGCGACCGAATTGCTCCGCCGCGCCGAGCGCACCCGCCGCGGCCCCTATGGCGGCGCGGTCGGCTGGCTGAGCGGCGAGGGAACGATGGACACCGGAGTCGTGATCCGCTCGGCGGTGGTCAGGGACGGCATGGCGTTCGTCCGCGCCGGCGCCGGCGTGGTCCACGATTCGGATCCGCTGAAGGAAGCGGACGAGACGCGCCGCAAGGCCTCGGCGATCCTCTGTGCCATCGCGGCGGCGGGAGCAAAGCGATGAACGTGCTGATGATCGACAATCTCGACAGCTTCACCTTCAACCTGGTCGAGGCGATGCAGCGGCTCGGCGCCCGGGTGCGGGTGCTGAGGAACACGGTTTCGGCGCAAGCGGCGCTGGCGGAAGCGCAGGAGACCGGCGCCTCGATCCTGATCTCGCCCGGCCCGGGCGCGCCGCAGGAAGCGGGCTGCTGCCTCGAATTGATCGCGCTCGCCAAGGGCAAGGTGCCGCTCGCCGGCATTTGCCTGGGCCACCAGGCGATCGTGCTCGAGGCCGGCGGCGAGGTGGTTCGCGCGGCCGCGCCGGTCCACGGCAAGGCCTCGCTCCTCGACCATGACGGCGAGGGGCCGTTCGCCGGGATCGACAGGCCGGTCGCCGTCGGCCGCTACCATTCGCTCTGCACGCGGCGCCTGCCGGAGCGGTTCCGAATCCATGCCGAGCTGGACGGCATGGCGATGGCGATCAGCGATGCGCGGGCGAAGCAATCGGGGCTGCAATTCCACCCCGAATCGATCCTGACGCCGGCGGGGAACCGCATCCTCGCCAATCTGCTCACTCGGCCGGAAGACGCTCCGGCGCGAGCGGCCGCGGGCGGCGGGTGAGCAGCCGCGTGATCGCGCCATGCTCGGCCATCCAGGCGGCATAGTCGCGATAATGGGGGTCGGCCGAAAGGTGCCGCTCCTCGGTCCGCGCCCGCCAATAATAGACGCCGCTGACCAGCCCCATGATGAAGGTGTTGCGGATCGCGTCGGTGAGGTTTCCGGTGGTCGCGAAGAAAGGCAAAGTGCACAGCCACCAGAACAAATTCTTCGAGAGATAGGCCGGGTGCTTGGTCCAGCCATAGGGGCCGTGGGTCAGCACGCCGCGATGGGTGAGGTTCGAGAAGCGCAGCCCGAAGGCGACCGTCGCCCAGGCGTAGATCGCGGTCAGCACCACCATCGCGAAGGCGAACAGCGTCATCAGCAACGGGTAGCCGGCGAGCCAATAGGCCCAGCCGTCCTCGCCCAGCGTGCCGGGATGGTAGTCGAGCGGCCCGCCGTCGGCCATCAGCACGAACGGCGGATAGCAGATCAGCGCCGCCGTCCACCCCGCCGCATAGGGGTTGGCCGAGCGGATATGGGCGTCCAGCGGCTTCATCGTCAGCACGTAGCCGATCGTCGCGAAGCTGGTGTCGATCATGAACATCGCGGCGATCAGCCAGCGGGTCAGCGAGCCGAGATTGGCGACGATCTGGTCGCTGGTCGGCGTGATCGCGTTGGACCAATTGCCCGGCACAACCGCCACCATGAAGGCGAGGAAGAAGCCCTTGATCGTCCAGCAGCGCAAATGCTCGTAGACCGCTTCGCGGTCGGCGAGCGCGCTGCGGCCGAAGACGAGCTGGCCGAAATGCCAGGCGCCGTCGCGCGGCTCCTTGAGGCGCCGGTCGATCCAGATCACGTAAGGGATGGACAAAGCGAGCAGGGGCGCCGCCGCCCAGGCGAAGCTCGCCATCGCGAAATAATAGGGCTCGGACCAATACCAGCGCGCCATGCAATAGACGAAGGCGAGGCCCGCCCAGGTCGCCCACAGGCCGGCGATCTTGACCAGGCTGAAGTCGAGCGATTCGCCGAGCGGGCGCGGCGGCGAGGCCCAGTCGAGGCCGGTGGTCGGGCTGCGATAGACCTTGTCGACGAAGACCGACCAGAGCAGCATCGGCCCGCCGCAGGCGGCGACCGCGCAGAGCGCCGCGTGGGGCCCGGAAAATTGGTAGGTCCGGGCGATCGCCACCCAGGCGACGAGGCCGACGAGGCCGGCGACGCCGACGCCGGCGCTCACGGCCGAACGCGGGCGGGTGGGGCGGCGCAAATCGGGGGCGATCCGGGTCTCGGCGTTCATGGACCGGAGGCTTAGCCGCGAATGGTAAGCAAGCCGTGAACGATTGGACGGCCGCCTTCGTAATCCATTCTTAAAGCTCTGGGGCGCAGGGTTTTTCCCGGCGCGCCGAAGGGGGGCTTCGCCGCGGGGAGCTGCCGGGGACATCATGCTGGTCAACGATTGCCACGACGAGACTTTATTCTCCTTCTCGCCGGCCGAGCCCTCGCCGCCCGGCGAGCGGCGGCGCGAGCCCCGGCACCTCACCATCCTGCGGGTCGGCGCGCTGATCGGCTCGGCCGGCCGCGAGCTCTGCCTGATCCGCAACATCTCGGCCGGCGGCGTCATGGCCCATGTCTACGGCCGCCACCCGGAAGGCGAAGCCGTCGCCATCGAGCTCAAGGGCCACCAGCAGATCACCGGCAAGGTGGTGTGGGCGGAAGGCTCCAACGTCGGCATCCGCTTCCACCACATGATCGACGTCGCCGCCATGCTCTCCAGCCAGTCGGTGATCGAGAGCGGCATGAAGCCGCGTCTGCCCCGCGTCGAGGTCGACCGGCTCGCCACCTTGCGCTGCGGCGCGCGCGTCTGGGGCGTCAATACCCGCGACATCAGCCAGGGCGGCGTCAAGATCGAGACCGACGAGCCGGTCGAGGCGGGCAGCCAGATCGTGCTGACGCTCGAGCGGTTCCGGCCCGTGGCCGGCGTGGTGCGCTGGTGCGCCGGCGGCCTGGCCGGCCTCGAGTTCAACCAGCTCGTCCCCTTCCCCGAGCTGATGGCTTGGCTCCGCCCGCCGGAAGACGCCCGCGCCTGAGGGCCCCGGCGGACGTGGCAGACATGGCCGCGCCATGCCCGCGCCCGGCGGCGCCCGGCGGCGCGGCGTTGACAGTCCCGCCCCCTTTCGCCAAGGGAGCGCCCTCCCGATCTGGGTGCCGCTGGACAGGTGGCCGAGTGGTTAAAGGCAGCAGACTGTAAATCTGCCGGGGTTGCCCCTACGCTGGTTCGAATCCAGCCCTGTCCACCAGCGGCCGGATCCGCGGCGCCGGGCCATGGCGAGCCGGCGGTCCCGCGCCCCAAGGTGCGGCGCGCCCTATCTGGCGGCGCCGCCGACTATCTCGCGCACCTGCATCAGCAGTTTCGGCGCCTCCTGCGTCGCGGTGGTCCAAACCACATTCTTGTCCACCTCGAAATAGGCGTGGATCAGGCGATTCCGCATCCCGGCAAGGGCGCGCCACGGCACCTCGGAGTGAGCGTGCTGGGTGGCCGCCGTTACCCGGCTTGCCGCTTCTCCCACCACCTCGATAGCCCTGGTCAGGGCCAGCCGGAACATATCGTCGGAATCGAGATCGCCGCGACCGCGGCCGGCGATGAATCGCTGCACCGTCTCCAACGCCTCCACCATGTGTAGGAGCCGGACGCGATCTTCAGGCGGCATGGAGCAGCTCGGCGGTCTCCACGATCTCGTCCCGGAAATAACGGCTGAGCTCGTCCGCCGTTCGCAAATCGACGGTCACCCCGCCGAGGATTTCCGAAAGATCGATCTCCATTTGCGCCATGTCGAGCAGGCTGGGCTCTGCCTTGGACTCGAACTCCACCAGCAAATCCACGTCGCTGTCCCGACTGGCCGTCCCCTTCAGCCGGGAGCCGAACAAGGCCAGCCGCTTGATGCCGTGGGATCGGCAATAAGCGGCCAGGGTATCACGATCGACCGGTAGCTTGACCATGGCTTCGCGTACATCACCGGTTCGCTCGGCGCCAGCGCGAGCCGCCGGCCCGCCCTCTCCTGCGACCGCCCGCCGGCGAGGGAGACGCTGATCTGACCGCCGCTCCCTCCTCGTCATGCCGGACTTGATCCGGCAATCCATGAACACCGCCGCCTCCCGTCGCCCGCGGCGCCAGGGGAAGTCCGTTTCTCCACGATGTCAAAGAGCCGACTCGAGTCTGGGAACACTAGCAGAACGGTCTGCGCGTGTCAAGAACACAGGTCGAACATCTCCCCGCACCGGCATCGCTAGGTACGCGCCCGGTCGGGCTTGCCCGCCGAAGCCCACGCCGCTAGGCGGGGGCGCAGGCGGGTATAGCTCAATGGTAGAGCACTAGCCTTCCAAGCTTGTGATGCGGGTTCGATTCCCGCTACCCGCTCCACATGAGACGCAAAGCCCGCCAGGCGACCAAGGCCGAGAATCGTCCCCGCTTCTGGGGGCGCCACGCGGTCGGGGCGGCGCTGGCCAATCCGGAGCGTCGGATCGCGCGCCTGTGGGTGACCCGCGAGGCGGCGCCCGATTTCGACCTGCCGCCGGACGTCCCCACGATCTTCGCCGACGCCGCCGATCTCGGCCGGCTCGTCCCCCGCGACGCGCCGCACCAGGGTATCGTCGCCGACGTGGAGCGGCTGGAGGACATCCTCCTCGCCGACCTGCTCGACGCTCCGCCCGAGCGGCGGCCGATCCTCGTCCTCGACCAGGTCACCGATCCGCACAATGTCGGGGCGATCATGCGTTCGGCGGTCGCATTCGGCGCCGGCGCCGTCATCACCACCCAGAGACATAGCCCGACGGAATCCGGCGTGCTGGCGAAATCGGCCTCCGGG
>JBJMTY010000222.1:0-12377 GCA_045811445.1 Allosphingosinicella sp.
CGTGCCCGACCACAGGAAGAGGGCCCCGGTCTGGTCGGGGGCGGTCACCCGTGAGCCGATCGCGGCGAGATAGACGTTCTGGCTGGTGCCGGCGCGGTTCGAAAAAGTGGTGATATTGTGGTTGGCGTCCACCGCACCGGCGATGATGACGTTGCCCGACGAGGCGGCAGCGGCGGCGAAGCCCTCCGGGTTGGAGCCGTTGGCCTGGTCCCCTTCGTTGCCCGCCGACATGACGACGACGATGCCGGCCGCGGCGGCGCGGGCGATCGCCGCGTTGACGAGGTTGCTCGGGTCCGCGCCGCCCAGCGAGATGTTGATGACGCGCACCCCCGCCTCGCGGGCGAGGTCGATGGCGTGGGCGATGTCGACGCTGCTGTGGTTGCAGCCGTCGGCGTCGGTGCAATCCTTCGGATCCGCCGTGTTCAGCGACACCAGGATGGAATCGAAGGCGACGCCTTCCATCCCTGAGCCGTTGCGGGCGGCGAGCGCGACGGCGGAGACGGCGGTGCCGTGGCCCTCCGTGTCGGTGATGCCGCGGGTCGAGGCGACGTCGCGGCTCGCCGGATCGATCTTGCCGGCGAAGTCGGCGAGGTTCGGGTTCACGCCGGTGTCGACGACGCCGATCTTGACGCCCTGACCCGTCGCGCCCGCATTGTAGGCGGCGAGCGCGTTGTGCGACGTGGCGCCGTTCGACCTTTGATATTCGGTGTCGTTGAAGCTCGACCCCGAAGGCGGCGGGGGCGGGGGAGGCGGTGGCGGGGGAGGAGGCGGTGGCGGGGGAGGCGGAGGCGCCGGGGTGATCGGCGTGACGCCCGCGCCGCCGCCGGTGCTGCCGCCGCCGCAGCCGCTCAGCACCAGCGCCGCCGCGCACGCGGTCAGCACGAGTCCTGCCTTAACCGATCTGCCGCTCATTCGCCTCTCCACGGCTAAACTGCTGACTATTTTGGAGTTTTTCTTGCTCTCCCTAGGCCGGACAAGCTTTCATTTTGCTGAAGGCCAATGGTTGCGCTAGGGGCGACCATGCTCCCGGCCCCGCTCGCCCATGTCGATGCCTGGATCTTCGACCTCGACAACAGCCTCTATCCCGCCTCCACCAATCTGTTCGCCTTGATCGACGTTCGCATGGGCGAGTTCATCCAGCAACTGCTGGGCTGCGGCCCGGTCGAGGCGCGGCGGGTGCAGAAGGCCTATTTTCGCGACCACGGCACCACTTTGGCCGGGCTGATGAAGACCCATGGCACAGCGCCGCGCGAGTTTCTCGACTTCGTCCACGATATCGACCTCGCCCGCCTTGCCGCCGACCCGCGGCTGGTGGCGGCGCTCGACCGGCTGCCCGGCCGCAAGTTCGTCTTCACCAACGGCGACGAAGCCTATGCCCGCCGCGTGCTCGACCGGCTCGGCCTCGCCAATGCCTTCGACGGCCTCCACGACATCCACGCCATGAATTATCTGCCCAAGCCCGATCCCGGCGCCTACGAGGCGATGTGCGCGCGCTGGGACATCGACCCGGCCCGCGCGGCGATGATCGAGGACATGGCGCGCAACCTGCGCCCCGCCAAGGCGCTCGGCATGGTGACGGTGTGGATCGACAACGGCTCCGAGCAGGCGAGCCATGCGGCCGATCCCGACTTTATCGACTATCGTATCGCCGATATCGGCGACTGGCTCACCGACATAACCGGGAACATGGCATGACCGACGCGCTGCAACGGACGATCGAGGAGGCCTGGGAGCGGCGCGATTCGGTGGGGGCCGGCGATCGCGTCCTCGTCGAGGCCGTGCGCGAGGCGATCGACCAGCTCGATTCGGGCGAGGCGCGCGTCGCCGAGAAGGGCGCCGGGGGCTGGACGGTCAACCAATGGCTGAAGAAGGCGGTTTTGCTCTCCTTCCGCCTCTCGCCGATGGAAGAGATACCGGGCGGGCCGGGCGGCGCGCCCTGGTGGGACAAGGTGCCGTCCAAGTTCGCCGGCTGGGACGCGGCGCGCTTCGCGGCGGCGGGATTCCGTGTGGTGCCCGGCGCGATCGTCCGCCGCGGCGCCTTCGTCGGCAAGGGCACGGTGCTGATGCCGAGCTTCGTCAACATCGGCGCCTATATCGGCGAAGGCACGATGGTCGACACCTGGGCGACGGTCGGGAGCTGTGCGCAGATCGGCGCCAACGTCCACATCTCGGGCGGCACCGGGATCGGCGGCGTGCTCGAGCCGCTTCAGGCCGGACCGGTGATCGTCGAGGACGATTGCTTCATCGGCGCCCGCTCCGAAGTCGCCGAAGGCGTGGTGGTCGAGCAGGGCGCGGTGCTGTCGATGGGCGTCTTCCTCGGCGCCTCCACCAAGATCGTCGACCGCGCCAGCGGCGAAATGTTCGTCGGCCGCGTCCCGGCTTATTCGGTCGTCGTCCCCGGCTCCCTGCCGGGCCGTGACGGCGGCCCCGGCCTAGCCTGCGCCGTCATCGTCAAGCGCGTCGACGCCCGCACCCGCTCCAAGACGAGCATCAACGAGCTGCTCCGGGATTAGAGCTCTAGCGGCGCCGGCGGAACGCTTCACCCACGAGCGCGGCGGCCTCGGCGCTTTGCCAGTCCTCGCGCCCGGTGACGCGCCACACTTCGCGGCCTTCCGCGTCGAACAGGATGGTGGTCGGCAATATCTCGATCTTGAGATCGGACATGATCTGCATCTTGGGGTCGCGCCAGGCCTCCAGCGTCGAGAAGCCGCGCTTGGCGAAGAAATCCTCGACCTTCTCGGGTCCGCCGACGTCCTGGCTGAGCGCGACGACCTGGAGCTTGTCGCCCTGCCGCGCCGCGAGCTTGTCGAGAGTCGGCATTTCCTCGACGCATGGCGCGCACCAGGTCGCCCAGAGATTGACCAGCACCGGCTTGCCCTGGAAGTCGGCGAGCGTCGCCGTCTCGCCGTCCGGATCGAGGAACTCGGTCGCCGGCGCGGGCTGGCCGGCATGGCTGCGGTCGAGCTTCCCCGCCGGCGCGGGCGCCCCGGCCGCGGCCTGGTTGGACGGCGCCACCTCCTTCGAGCAGGCGGCGAGCAGGAGGAGCGGCAGGAGCAAGGCGCGACGCATGTTGTCCGCGCTAGGGTCCGCGGGCGCGCGGATCAAGCGGCGCTGGACCGGGCGGCGGGGGCTGGGTTATGGGCTCGGGCGCATGAGCCGCGTTCTTCCCTTCCTGCTCGCCGCCGCGGGCCTGGCGCTCGCCGGCTGCGGCAGCCGCGACACGTTGCGCCCGGTCTCGGCCGAGAAGACGCCGCAAAAGCCCGCTTTGGCCGCCAAGGCGCCGACCACCGAGCAATTGCTCACCCCGCCTCCCATCGCCCGCCCGCTACGGCAGGACGAGGGCCTGTCCCGCTCCGAGGAGCGCAAGGACGATCCGTTCGACCTGCCCCCGACCCGCCGCTGACGTGACGCGCCCATTCCACCCGGAGCCAAGATGAAGAAAGTCAGAAAGGCGGTCTTTCCGGTCGCCGGCCTCGGCACGCGTTTCCTTCCCGCCACCAAGGCGATGCCGAAGGAGATGCTGACGATCGTCGACCGGCCGCTCATCCAATATGCGGTCGAGGAAGCGCTGGAGGCGGGGATCGAGCAGATGATCTTCGTCACCGGCCGCGGCAAGACCGTGCTCGAGGACCATTTCGACCTCGCCTTCGAGCTCGAGGCGACGATGAAGGCGCGCGGCAAGGATTTGGCGATCATCGAGTCGACGCGGCTGCCGGCCGGCGCCATCGCTTCGGTCCGCCAGCAGGAGCCGCTCGGCCTCGGCCACGCCGTCTGGTGCGCGCGCGAGCTGGTCGGCGACGAGCCGTTCGCGGTGCTGCTCGCCGACGATTTGATGGTCGGCCGCCCCGGCTGCCTGGCTCAGATGATCCACGCCTATGGCAAGGTCGGCGGCAACATCGTGTGCGTCGAGGAAGTGCCGCATGAGCGCACCGCCAGCTACGGCATCGTCGCCCCCGGCGCGCGCGACGGCCGCCTCACCGAAGTGAAGGGCCTGGTCGAGAAGCCGAGGCCCGAGGAGGCGCCGTCCAACCTCGGCGTCGTCGGCCGCTACATCCTCCAGCCCGAAGTGATGCGCATCCTGGGCGCCAAGGAGAAAGGCGCGGGCGGCGAGATCCAGCTCACCGACGCGATGGCCCGGCTGATCGGCACCCAGCCTTTCCACGGCGTCACGGTCGAGGCCGAGCGCCACGATTGCGGCGACAAATTTGGGTTCGTGAAGGCCAATCTCGCCCTCGCGCTCGCCCGCGACGATGTCGGCCCCGCGATCCGCGACTGGCTGGCGGAGAGGGGATGAGCTGCACGGCGCTCCTCGTCGGGGACGGCCCGCCGCGGCGGATCGACGCCGCCGAGGCCGCCGCTTATGCCGGGCCCGGCTTCGTCTGGGTTCATGGCGAGGGGGAGGATCGCGGCAGCCTGGCGCCGGTCTTCGCCGCCGATGTACCCGAAGTTGCGGCGAACGCGCTTACCGCCACCGAAACGCGGCCGCGCTGCGACCGGATCGAGGAGGGCGCGATCATCAACCTGCGCGGGCCCGCCGCGGCCGGCGTCGACGTTTCCGACCGGCTGGTGTCGATCCGGATGTGGGTGCGGGCCGGCAAGGTCAATTCGCTGACTCGCCGCCCGCTCAGCGCCACGCCGGTCGTGCTCGAGGCGATGGAGCGGGAGGAGATCCACGATCCGGGCGACCTGGTCGCCGCCTTCGCGCGGCGGATCAGCGCCGAACTCGACCCCCAGGTGGCGGCGCTCGGCGACGAGCTGGACGATTGCGAATCGGCGCTGGAGGGACGCAACATCTGGCCGCTGCGCATGCGGATCGCCGCCATCCGCTCCGAAGCGATCACGTTCCGCCGCTTCGTGGCGCCCGACCGCGACGCGCTCGCCATGCTGTCGGCGATGGACTTTCGGTGGCTCGCCGAGGATGACCGCCTCCACATTCGCGAGGCCGCCGACCGCTTCGCCCGCATGGCCGAGGAGCTGGAGGCGGTGCGCGAGCGCTCGGCCCTGCTCCACGAGCAGCTCACCGACCTGCGCGCCGAGGAGATCGACCGGCGCGGCCTGCTCATCTCGATCGTCGCCTTCATCTTCCTGCCGCTGACCTTCATCACCGGCCTGCTCGGCATGAACGTCGAGGGCATACCCTATGCGAAGGCGCCCTGGGCCTTCTGGGGCGTCGTCGCCTTCTGCGTATTGGTGGGCGCGGCCGTCTTCGCCTGGTTCGGCAAAAGGCACTGGCTGCGGCGCTAGGCGAAGCGTTCCTTCAGCGCCAGCATGGCCAGCGCCGCCTTGGCCGCCTCGCCGCCTTTGTCCTTTTCGGTGGGGCGGGCGCGGGCGAGGGCCTGGGCTTCGTTTTCGACGGTGAGGATGCCGTTGCCGATGGCGAGGCCGTCGAGGGTCAGCGCCATGATGCCGCGGGCGCTCTCGCCGGCGACGATCTCGAAATGGTAGGTCTCGCCGCGGATCACCACGCCGAGCGCGACGAAGGCATCGTAGCGGCCGCTCTCCGCCGCCATCGCGATCGCCGCCGGCACTTCGAGCGCGCCGGGCACGGTCACCGTCTCATGGGCGAAACCGGCCGCCTCGATCGCCGCCCGCGCGCCTTCGAGCAACAGATCGTTCAGATGGTCGTAGAAGCGCGCCTCGACGATCAGCACCCGCGCCATGCTCAATCCTCCCCGCCGGAGATCGGCCGTTCGGCCACGATCTTGAGGCCGTAGCCCGACAGCGCCACCGGCGTGTGGTGGGTGTTGGTGAGCAGGATCATGTCGTGGATGCCGAGCGCGGAGAGGATCTGGGCGCCGCCGCCATAGTCGCGCAGCTGGTCCATGTCCTTGCTCCCCTTGCCCGAGCGCGCGTCGAGTATGTCGGAGAAGCTCGCCTGCCGGTCGAGGCAGACGATGACGCCCGCGCCTTCCTCGGCGATCGCCTTCATCGCGCCGGCGAGCAGGCCGCCCCGCGCATTGGCCTCGCCGAGCGCGTCGGCGAACAGGCTCAACTGGTGCATGCGCACCAGGGTCGGGCGGGCCGGATCGATCTCGCCCTTGACTAGAGCCACCGTCTCGCGGCCGAGCGCCTTGTTGAGGAAGGCCTTGGCGGTCCAGGTGCCGCCCCAGCGGCTCTCGAACGCGGCTTCCGCCGTCTGGCGCACGAGATGGTCCTTCTTGAGGCGGTAGGCGATGAGGTCGCGGATCGTGCCGACCTTGAGGCCGTGGCGCTGGGCGAAGGCGACGAGATCGTCCATCCGCGCCATCGTCCCGTCCTCGCGCATGATCTCGCAGATCACGCCCGAGGGGTTGAGGCCGGCGAGGCGGGCGACGTCGACCGCCGCTTCGGTATGGCCGGCGCGGATCAGCACGCCGCCGTCGCGCGCGACGAGCGGGAAGACATGACCGGGGGTGACGATGTCGTCGCGGCCCTTGGCGGCGTCGATCGCCACCGAGACGGTCCGCGCCCGGTCGGCGGCGGAGATGCCGGTGGTGACCCCTTCCTTCGCCTCGATCGAGATGGTGAAGGCGGTTTCGTGGCGGGTGCCGTTGTGGCGGCTCATCAGCGGCAGGCCGAGCTGGTCGACCCGGCCGCGGGTCAAGGCCAGGCAGATCAGGCCGCGGCCGTGGGTGGCCATGAAGTTGATCGCGTCGGGCGTCGCCATCTGGGCGGGGATGACGAGGTCGCCTTCATTCTCCCTTTCCTCGTCGTCGACGAGGATGAACATGCGGCCGTTGCGCGCCTCGTCGATCAGCTCCTCGGGCGAGGAGAGGAAGCCGCGCTCCAGGCTCTGGGTGGCCATCAGCCCCGCGCCTCCAGCATGCGCCCGATATAGCGGGCGAGCACGTCGATCTCGAGGTTGACGCGGTCGCCGGCCGCGAGGCCGCCGAGCGTGGTCTGGCCGGCGGTGTGGGGAATGACGTTGAGGTCGAAGCGGGCGCCTTCGACGCCGTTCACGGTGAGCGACACGCCGTCGACGGCGATCGAGCCCTTGGCGGCGATGTAGGGCGCGAGCGCGTCGGGCGCCGCGACCACCAGACGCCGCGAATCGCCGACGGGCTCGACCGCGACGATGTCGCCGACGCCGTCGACATGGCCGGTGACGATATGGCCGCCGAGCTCGTCGCCGAGCCGGAGCGAGCGTTCGAGGTTGAGGCGCCGCCCTTCGCTCCACATGCCGGGCGGCGTGCGGCCGACGGTTTCGGCCGAGACGTCCACCGCGAAACCGTCCGGACCCTTGTCGACGACGGTGAGGCACACCCCCGAGCAGGCGATCGAGGCGCCGAGATCGACGCTCGCCATGTCGTAGCCGCAGGCGATCCGCAGCCGCAAATCGCCTCTTTGCTCGACTGCGGCGATCCGCCCGACATCGGTGATGATTCCGGTGAACATGAGTCCCTTCTAACGCATCATCCGGGCGGAGAACCGGTTCCCACTTCTCCTGATGATGCTCTGTCCCGGACGCGCTCGTAGACTTCGAGGCGGTCGATTCCAAGCCGGCGCTCGTCGGCTAGGCGCCAGCGGCGGTGGGCGTCGGCGAGGCTGGCGAGCCCGATATAGCCGACCGACGACTTCCCTTCGCCGATCAGGATCGGCGCGCGGTAGACGAGCAGGCGGTCGACGAGGTCGGCGGCGAGGAAGGCGGAGGCGGTCGCCGAGCCGCCCTCGACGAGCAGATCGTTGACGTCGCCCAGCGCGTGGACCTCCTCGGGCCGCGACAGGCGGGTCCAGCCCGCGACCGGCTCGCCGCGAGTGAGGAGGGCGCGGCGCGGCGAGCGATCCTCGAGCCCGGGCAGGCGGACGTCGAGCTGCGGCCGGTCCGCCTCGTAGGTGCCGCGCCCGACCAGGATCATGTCGCACCGCGCCCGCTCGAGATGGACGTGGGCGCGCGCATCCTCGCCGGTGATCCAGCGGCTCTCGCCCGAAGGGAGCGCGATCTTGCCGTCGAGCGACATGGCGAGCTTCAGGGTGACGAACGGCCGGCCGAGCGTGACGCGGGCGAGGAAGCCGGCCATCGACCGCGCCGCCGCTTCGGCGCCGGGACCGATTTCGACCTCGATCCCTGCCTCCCGAAGCCGGGCGAAGCCGCCGCCGGCGACGCGCGGATCGGGATCGCCCAGCGCGGCAACGACGCGCGCGACGCCGGCCTCGACCAGCCGGTCGGCGCAGGCCGGGCCGCGCGGGCTTTCGTGGCAGCAGGGCTCGAGCGTGACGAACGCGGTGGCGCCGCGCGCCCGCGCGCCCGCCTCGTCCAGCGCCATCTGCTCGGCGTGGGGGCGGCCGCCCGGCTGGGTCCAGCCCCGGCCGACCACTTGCCCGCCCGCGACGATCAGGCAGCCGACATTGGGATTGGGCGCGGTCCGGCCGCGGCCGCGTTCGCCGAGCGCGATCGCCGCGTCCATCCAGCGGGGATCAGGCGCCTCGACCTCGCTCAAATGCCGATCTTCTCCAGATCCTTCTCCACCTTGCGGAACTGGTTCTGGCGCTCCTTCATCATCGCTTCGCGCTTCGCCTGGTCCTTGACCTGATCGGCCTTGATCTGGGCGTCGGTGCGGCTGGCGGGCCAGGACTGGACGTAGATGAGCTGCGGGCCCGGCGCGATGCCGTGCGAGCTGTCGTGATAGAAGCCGGCGACGATCAGGATGGGCATGAGGATCGCGACGAACGCGCCCAGCCACTGCACCCGGCTCCGCTCGCGGGCGAAGGCGCGGATGTCGGCGACGAGGGCGCGGGGGCCGGCGGGGCGCGGGAACCAGGACATGGCCCGAAGATAGGCCCTGCCGCGCGCCCGCGCCAGTGCCGGACGAGCCGTCAGCCGTCAGCCGTCAGCCGTCGGGCAGCACCCAGCGTATCGCGTTGGCGACGACGTCCGCGGCCGGACGCCCCTCGCCGTCGCGGGCCGGGGTGAACCGGGCCCGGCTCTTCATCAGCCGGCAGGTCGTCGCGTCGAGTGCGGCCGAGCCCGAGGAGCCGGTGACGACGCAGTCGCTGACGCGCCCGTCGGCGCCGACAATGAGCCGGAAGCGGGTCGTCCCCTGCTGCTCGTCCCGGATCGCCGAGGCGGGATAGTCGGCGTCGGAGACGTAGCTGGCGAGGTTGGCGCGGGCATGCGCCGGCTCGAGCTTCCGCGGCTCGGGCGGCACCTGGACCTCGACCGGCTTGGCCACGATGTCGCCGGGCGTGGTGTTAAGGGCGTAGTTCGGCGTCGTTGGCCACGGGTCATAATCGAACGGCTGCGGGCGCGCGATGTCCCACCGCGGCGGCGGCCGGGTCAGGGTCTCCGGCGGCGGCGGCATCTCGACCTTCGGCTTGGGCAATTCCTTCGGCGTGGGCGGCACAGGCAGAGGCACGTCGATGATATGGATCGGGTGGAACACGTTCCGGATCACCTCCGGCCCCTTCGCCAGCACGAGGGCGGCGAGCGCCGCGCCGTGGATCAGCACGACGGCGGTGAGCGCGCTCCTGTTGGGGCTGTGGGCGGGAGAGAGGATTGCGGCGGTCATGGCATCGTCTCCTTGGTCGTCGTTGCAACTCTATGAGAGGTTATCTCATAACATAATGTTACAATGTATCACGACGCTGGAAAAGAGGCTTTGTTCCGAAAGGGCGCGCCGCCCGCCTTCGCCCTTGCCATCCTCGTCATGCCGGACTTGATCCGGCATCCATGAACACCGTGGTACGAAGCCTCGCACGTCGGTGTTCATGGATTCCGGCCTGCGCCGGAATGACGGCGGGTGCCGCCACGGCCGCCGCTCCATCCTCGTTCGCGCGCGATCAGGCGCGGAGGCGGCGGACGGCTTCCTCGCGGCCGATGAGCGGGAGCAAAACCGCCATTTCCGGCCCGCTGTCGCGGCCGGTCAGCGCGCGGCGCAGCGGGTGGAACAGGGCCTTGCCGGCGCGGCCGGTCTCCGCCTTGAGTCCGGCCGTCAGCGCCCGCCACACCTCGCCCGACCAGTCGAGCGACTCGGAGAGCGCGGCGGCGGCGGCGAGAAAGTCCCGGTCTTCCTCGCTCGGAGGGGCCTCGACATGGCCGTGGAGGATCTCCCACCAGTCCGCGGCCTCGGCGACGGTGCGCAGGTTCGGCCGCACCGCGAGCCAGTCGGCCTCGCCCATGCCCGCCGGGAGTCGCCCGGCGACCGAGGCGAAAGGCAGGAGGTGGACGGTCTTGGCGTTGAGCCCGGCCAGCTCGTCGAGGTCGAAGCGCGCCGGGGCGCGGCCGAAGGTCGCAAAGTCGAAGGCGGCGATCAACGGCTCGGGCGAGGCGACCGGCTCGACCGGCAGGCTGGTGCCGATCCGCGCCAGCTTGGCGAGCAGAGCGATCGGCTCGATCCCCGCTTCCTTCAGCGCGTCGACGCCGAGCGAGCCTAGCCGCTTGGAGAGCTTGCCTTCCGAGCCGACCAGCAAAGCCTCGTGCGCGAAGGCCGGCGGCGGCGCGCCCAGCGCGTCGAACATCTGCAGCTGCAGCGCGGTGTTGGCGACATGGTCCTCGCCGCGCACGACATGGGTGACGCCGAGCTCGATATCGTCGACGCTCGAGGGGAGCATGTAGAGCCAGCTGCCGTCCTCGCGGCGGACGACCGGGTCGGAGAGCAGGCGCGGATCGAAATGCTGGCGGCCGCGGACGAGGTCGTGCCACTCGATCGGCGCCTGATGGTCGAGCCGGAAGCGCCAGTGCGGGCGGCGCCCCTCGGCCTCGAGCCTGGCGCGGTCCGCATCGGTCAGGGCCAGCGCGGCACGATCGTAGACCGGCGGCTTGCCCCGCCCCAGCGCGACCTTGCGCTTCAATTCGAGCTCCTGCGCCGTCTCGTAGGCGGGATAGACCCGCCCCGCCGCCTTCAGCCGCTCGAGCGCCGCTTCGTGGCGGTCGAACCGGGCCGATTGCCTGTGCTCCTCGTCCGGCGACAAGCCGAGCCAGGCGAGGTCGTCGCGGATCGCCTCGGCGAAGGCCTCGCTCGACCGCTCGCGGTCGGTGTCGTCGAGGCGCAGCAGGAAGCGGCCGCCCTGGCGCCGTGCCCACAGCATATTGTGCAGGGCGGTGCGGATGTTGCCGACATGGAGCCGGCCCGACGGCGCGGGGGCGAAACGCGTGACGACCTTCATCGCCGCCGCTCTATGGGAAGCGGCGCGGCAATGCCAGTTGCCACCCCCGCCCTCGGCTTCCTATGGAGGCCGGGCGCGCGCTGGAGGAATTCCCGATGAAGCTGATGGCCGGCAATTCCAACCTGCCTTTGGTGCGCGACATCGCCGCCTATCTCGACATCCCGATCACCGACACCTCGGTCCGCCGCTTCGCCGACGAGGAGGTTTTCGTCGAGATCAACGAGAATGTCCGCGGCGAGGACGTGTTCGTGGTCCAGTCGACCTCCTACCCGGCCAACGACAACCTCATGGAGCTTTTGATCTGCATCGACGCGCTGCGGCGCGCCTCGGCGCGGCGGATCACGGCCGTCCTGCCTTATTTCGGCTATGCCCGGCAGGACCGCAAACCCGGGCCGCGCACGCCGATCTCGGCCAAGCTGGTCGCCAACCTGATCACCGTCGCCGGCGCCAACCGGGTGCTTTCGGTCGATCTCCATGCCGGCCAGATCCAGGGCTTCTTCGACATCCCCACCGACAATCTGTGGGCGGCGCCGGTGATGGCCGAGGACATCAGGGCGCGGTTCGGCGGCCGGCCGATCACCGTCGTCTCGCCCGACGTCGGCGGCGTCGTGCGCGCCCGCGCGCTCGCCAAGCGCCTCGACAACGCCCCGCTCGCGATCATCGACAAGCGCCGCGAGCGGCCGGGCGAATCGGAAGTGATGAACGTCATCGGCGACGTCGCCGGCCGCTTCTGCATCCTCATCGACGACATCGTCGATTCGGCCGGCACGCTCTGCAACGCCGCCGCGGCCCTCAAGGAAGGCGGCGCGGCCGACGTGGTCGCTTATTGCAGCCACGGCGTGCTCTCGGGCGGGGCGGTCAGCCGGGTCGCCAATTCGGCACTGAGCGAGCTGGTCATCACCGATTCGATCCAGCAGAGCGAGGCGGCCGGCGCCGAAGCCCGGATCCGCCTCCTCACCATCGGGCCGCTGCTCGGCGAAGCGATCAAGCGCATCGCCGACGAGACCTCGGTCTCCAGCCTGTTCGACTGAGACGTCATCCCGGCTTTCGGGTTCCCATCAAAGTAGACTTTGATGGGGTCCCTCCCGGGATGACGGGTGGGCCGCCCGCTTGCCAATCGCGCCCCTCCCCTCTATAGGCGCCGCTTCTTTCCACCTTTGGAAGAAACCGAACGGCCCGGCCACAAGGGCTGCCGTGGCCGTTCAAAAACGTCCGCCGAGAGCGGCAAGGAGACGAAAATGCCCAAGCTGAAGACCAAGAGCGGCGTCAAGAAGCGCTTCAAGCTCACGGCGACC
>JBJMTY010000223.1:0-1849 GCA_045811445.1 Allosphingosinicella sp.
CTCCGCCTGCGAACGAGGCCCCCATCGCCCCTCCGGCCGGCGGGGAGCAGGATGCGGTATCGGTCGACGGCGAGACGGGGGGGCAACTCGATGCCGATCGGCCCGATTGAACCCACCGCCCGGAACCGCGGCCGGCTTTTCGACGGCTACGAGGCTTGGTCCTCGAACGGCGCGACGAAGCGGCGGGTGCCGAGCAGGAAGGCCTCGGCGGCGAGGCGCAGGGGGTGGAGATCGACCCGGCTCTCCCGCGCGGCGACCAATTCGGCGAAATCGGCGTAGATCGAGGGATATTCGCCGGGGCCGGTCGCGCTTTGGTCCTCGCCGTTGAGGGCGAGGCGCGCACCGCCTTCCGAGAGCAGGAGCGTGTCGCCGTCGGCGGTCTCGACCTCGATGTCCCAGGCCTCGGCGTCGCCGTGGCGCCAGTCGAACTCCGCCTCGATCGCCGCGTCGCTGCCCGCGCCCGCCATCTTGAGCCGCGCCGCGATCGGCGCCTGCTTGTTCTGCGGGAAGGACAGCTCGGCCTCGCGCATGAACAGGAGGCCGGGGAAGATGCGGGTCGCGATCGACAGAGCGTTGATGCCGGGATCGAACACGCCGAAGCCGCCCGGCTCCCAGATCCATTGCTGGCCGGGATGCCATTTGCGCACGTCCTCGCGCCACGCGATGCGCATCGCGGTCACCGTCTTGCCGCGCAGCCGCTCGCGGGCGGCGGGGACGGCCGGGTTGTGCTGGGCGTGCCAGGTGGTGAACAGCGATACCCGTTTCGCCGCGGCGATCCGCGCCAGCTCGTCCACCTCGCCGAGCGAGATGCCGGGCGGCTTCTCGAGCAAGGCGTGCTTGCCGGCCTCGAGGCAGTCGCGGGCGATGGCGTATCGGACTGTCGGCGGGGTGCAGATCGCCACCGCGTCGAGCTCGGGCAGCCCGGCCAGCATCTCGGCGTGGCTGGTGAAGCAGGGCAGGCCCTCAATGCCCTTGCCGCCGCGGCTGACGGTGGCGGCGAGCGTGTAGCGCGCATCGGCGCGGATCGAGGGGACGTGCTGGTCGCGGGCAATCTTGCCGTAGCCGATGATGCCGATGCGGATCGGCGCGCTCACGCCTCGAGCCCCTCCACATAGGCGCGGGCGCGCATCGCCGTCTCCTCGGCCGACTGGCCCGGTCTGTAGAGGCCCGAGCCGAGGCCGAAGCCGTCCGCGCCGGCCTCGATCCACGGCCGCATCGTGTCGGGCGCGACGCCGCCGACCACCAGCAAAGGCACGTCCCTCGGCAGCACCGCCCGCTGCGCCTTCACCATTTTGGGCGACGCCGCCTCGGCCGGGAACAGCTTCAGCGCGTGGGCGCCGGCCCGCAGCGCCTCGAACGCCTCGGACGGCGTGAAGAAGCCGGGGGCGGAGACCAGCCCCGCGCGGGCGCTCGCCTCGATCACCGGCGAGTAGACGTTGGGCGAGACGATGATGCGTCCGCCCGCCTCGCCCACCCGCGCGACGTCGGCGGGGTCGAGCACGGTGCCGGCGCCGATCAGCGCGCGGCCCTCGAAGCGGGCGGCGAGGCGCCGGATGCTCTCCAGCGGATCGGGCGAGTTGAGCGGCACCTCGATGATGCGGATGCCGGCGCCGTAGAGCGCGTCGCCGATCGCTTCGGCTTCGTCGGGGGTGACGCCGCGGATGATCGCGACGAGCGGGCATTCGGCGAGCCGGGCCCTGATCTCTTCGGATGGGTTCATGTGAAAAACGCTCCGCCTGCCGCTCAACGCACGGCGCGGCTTAGGGTCCCGCGCGGCGGCGCGGAAGCCCCCTCAGCCCGGGTCGCGCGGCGCCGGCACCCGGTCGGTGGGGGCGGGGGTGAGGTTGAA
>JBJMTY010000224.1:0-15983 GCA_045811445.1 Allosphingosinicella sp.
GGAGCCGGTCCAGGTATTTTTCCCCAGCCTCGATCTTTTGCGGCGTCCAGCCGTCGACTTTGTCATCGGCCATAGGTGGGCCTCCCCTGGTTGCGAGAGCCAGGCCGCCCCAGCCCATTCGCTTCCGGTTCCTCCCTTAGACTTTTTCGGCGCGCGACCTATATCCGTTTCATGACCCTTCCCGCCGATCCCCGCCGCTTCCTCTATCGCGACGACGCCCTCACGCCCGATGCGGCGCTCCGCCTCACCGCCGAGGCGCTCGGCCGCTGCGACGATGGCGAGCTCTACCTCCAATATACCGCGTCTGAGATGTTCGGCTTCGACGACGGACGGCTGAAGAATGCCGATTTCAACACCCAGGCGGGCTTCGGCCTGAGGGGCGTCACCGGCGAGACCACCGCCTTCGCCCACGCCAACGACATTTCCGAAGCGGCGATCCGCCGCGCGGCCGAGACCATGCAGGTGCTCGATCCCGCCACAGGCGCCCGCCCCGCGCCGCCGCGCCGCACCAACACCGCGCTTTACACCGAGGCCGATCCGCTCGGCCTCATCCCCTTCGCCCGTAAGGTCGAGCTCTGCCAGAAGATCGACGCCGCCGCCCGCGCCCGCGACCCCCGCGTGGTCCAGGTCTCCGCCTCGCTCGCCGCCTCCTGGTCGGTGATCGACATCGTCCGCGCCGACGGGTTCGTCGCCCACGACGTTCGCCCGCTGGTCCGCCTCAACGTCCAGATCGTCGTCGAGCGGAACGGCCGGCGCGAGACCGGCTTCCACGGCCTCGGCGGCCGCTATCTCTACGATCGCCTGTTCGACGAGGCGGTGTGGGGCCGCGCCGTCGATCTCGCGCTCGCCCAGGCGCTGGTCAATCTCGACAGCGTCGCGGCGCCGGCGGGAGAGATGACCGTCGTGCTCGGGCCGGGCTGGCCGGGCGTGCTGCTGCACGAGGCGATCGGCCACGGCCTCGAAGGCGACTTCAATCGCAAGGGCACCTCGGCTTTCTCGGGGCGCGTCGGCGAGCGGGTGGCGGTGCCGGGCGTCACCGTGGTCGACGACGGCTCGCTCGGCGAGCGGCGCGGCTCGCTCACCATCGACGACGAGGGCACCCCGACCGGCTGCACCACCCTGATCGAGGACGGCATCCTCAAGGGCTATCTCCAGGACCGCCTCAACGCCCGGCTGATGGGCGTCGCGCCGACCGGCAACGGCCGCCGCGAGAGCTTCGCCCACGCTCCGATGCCGCGCATGACCAACACCTTCATGCTCGGCGGCAAGGAGGATCCCGGCGAGATCCTCGCCCGCGCCGGGGACGGCATCTACGCCAGGAGCTTCGGCGGCGGCCAGGTCGACATCACCAGCGGCAAGTTCGTCTTCTCCTGCACCGAGGCCTACCGGATCGAGAAGGGCCGGCTGGGCGCGCCGATCAAGGGCGCGACCCTGATCGGCGACGGGCCGAGCGTGCTGACCAAGGTGGCGGCGATCGGCAATGACATGGCGCTCGACGAAGGCGTCGGCATCTGCGGCAAGGGCGGCCAGTCGGTTCCCGCCGGGGTCGGCCAGCCGACCTTGATGATCGAGGGGCTGACCGTCGGGGGCACGGCGGCCTGATGGGCTGGCAGGACGACGTCCTGGGCTTCTGGTTCGGCCTTTCGCGCGAGCAATGGTGGAAGGGGGATCCCGCCTTGGACGCGGTGATCCGCGACCGCTTCGAGGGGCCCTGGGATCGGGAGCGGGAGAATCTGCCCCAAGCCTTTCTGGGCTCGCCGCGCGACGCCGTCGCGGCGGTGATCCTGTTCGATCAATTCCCCCGCAACATGTTCAGGGGCCATGCCGATCAATTCTCGACCGATCCGCTGGCCCTGGCGGTAGCGAAGGGCGCGGTCGAGCGGGGGCTGGACGAGGCGATGAGCCCGGCCGAGCGCGGCTTCCTCTACATGCCCTTCCAGCACAGCGAGGACATCGCCGACCAGAACCGTTCGCTCGCCCTCTTCACGGCGCTGGGGGACGATTATCAGCTCGGCTACGCGAAGAAGCACCATGACGTCATCGCGCGCTTCGGCCGCTTTCCCCACCGCAACGCCATGCTCGGGCGGCCCCCGCGCCCGGACGAGGTGGAAGCGGGCGAAATGGTGCCCTGGTGATGGCGCTGGTCGAGCTCGCCAAATTCTACGACAGCCTCGCCGCCGGCGCCGCCCAGTCGCGGCTCACCGCGGACGGGATCGACAGCCACATCTTCGATATGGGGATGACGCTCCAGGGCACCGGCTTCGCCGTGCCGGTGCGGCTGATGGTCGACGAGGACGATTTCGTCCGTGCCGGGCGCCTGATCAGCGCGCCAGGAGACGAAGGATCGGGCTGAGGTCGTAGCCGGCCTCGGCCGCCTGGCGGACCAAAGCGGCCGGATCGGCGCCGCGGGCGGCGCGGGCGAGGGCCCACAAATAGGTCGAGCGCGTCCCCGAGCGGCAGAAAGCGAGCGCCGGCCCGGCGTCCAGCGCCTCGACCATCGCTTCGATCTCCGCCCGGGAGACGCCGCCCGCAAAGGGGATGTGCCGATAGTCCAGCCCCGCCGCGCGGGCCGCGGCCTCCACTTCGGCGGAGGAGGGCTGGCCGGCTTCCTCCGCGTCGGGCCGGTTGTTGATCAAAGTCGCGACGCCGAGGGCGGCTACGGCGGCCATGTCCTCCGGCCGCACCTGGGCCGGGGACACCAACATCGTCTCGTCGAGCCGGCGGAAGGTCATGCCGCCTCGGCGAACTGGCGGATGACGTCCACGAACGCCTCCCCGTATTTTTCGAGCTTGGCGGCACCGACGCCCGACACGCTCGCCAAAGCGTCGAGGCTGGCCGGCTTCGCTTCCGCCATCTCGCGCAACGTCGAATCGTGGAAGATGACGTAGGGCGGCACGCCGGCTTGCTGGGCAAGGTCGCGGCGGCGGGCGCGGAGCGCCTCGAACAGCGGGTCGCCTTCGGGGTTGGCGCCGCCGCCGCGCCGGGCGCGGCGCTGGCGCTTGGGCGGGATGACCAGATCGAGCGTGTCATGGCCCTTGAGCAGCGCCCGCGCGCCGGGGCCGAACGAGAGGCCGCCAAAGGCGTCGGCACGCAGCGCATCGTGGGCGAGCAAGGCCCGCCCGACCGGGCGCACCAGCGCCAGCTCCGCCTCGTCGGCGATGCCGAAGACGGAGAGGCGGTGATGGCCGAACGACAGCACCTTTTCGGTCTCGCGCCCGGCGAGCACGTCGGCGAGATGGCCGAGGCCGAAGCGCATCTCGGTGCGGAAGGCCGCGGAAAGCAGCTTCCGCGCGACCTGGGTCGCGTCGACCGTCTCGGGCGGGGCAAGGCAATTGTCGCAATTGCCGCACCGCTCGGGCGGATGCTCGCCGAAATGGCGGAGCAGCAATGCGCGGCGGCAGGCGCCGGTCTCGACGAAGGCGGCGAGCGCATTGAGGCGCTGGCGCTCGCCGCCGCGCCTTTCCTCGGGCACCTCGCTCTCCAGCCGCGAGCGGGCGCGGGCGAAATCCTCGGCGCCCCAGAACAGCCAGGCCTCGGCCGGCTCGCCGTCGCGTCCGGCGCGGCCGGTTTCCTGGTAATAGGCCTCGATCGATTTGGGCAGGCCGGCATGGGCGACGAAGCGCACGTCGGGCTTGTCGATACCCATGCCGAAGGCGATGGTCGCGACCATCACCATTTCCTCCGAGGCGACGAAGGCGGCCTGGTTGCGGGCGCGCACCCTGGGGTCGAGCCCGGCATGGTAGGGCAGCGCCTTGCGCCCCGCGGTGGAAAGCTGCTCGGCGAGCTTGCCGGCTTTGTCGCGGCTCGGCACGTAGACGATGCCCGGGCCGGGCTGCTCCGCCATCAGCGCCTTCAATTGCTGGCCCACCCCGTCGCGCGGGCGGACATGGTAGCGGATATTGGGCCGGTCGAAGCCGGCGACGATCAGCCCGTCGTCCGGGATGCCGAGCTGGACAAGAATGTCCTCGCGCGTCGCCTTGTCGGCGGTGGCGGTCAGCGCGAGGCGCGGCACCCCCGGAAAGGCGTCGAGCAGGGGCCGGAGCAGCCGGTAATCGGGCCGGAAGTCGTGCCCCCATTCGCTGACGCAATGCGCCTCGTCGACGGCGATCAGCGAGAGCGGGGTGCGCTCGGCGAGGCGGCGGAACCCGTCGGTGCTCGCCCGCTCGGGCGCGACGTAGAGCAGGTCCAGCTCCCCCCGCTTCAGCCGCGCCAGCGTCTCCTCGCGGTCGCCGTCGGCCGAGGTGAGCGAGGCGGCGTGGATCCCGAACGCCTCCGCGGCGCGGATCTGGTCGTGCATCAGGGCGATCAGCGGCGACACGACCAAAGCCGTGCCTTCGCGGGCGATCGCCGGCACCTGGTAGCAGAGCGACTTGCCCGCCCCGGTCGGCATCACCGCCAGCGTGTGCCGGCCCGCCATGACGCGGCCGATCACTTCTTCCTGCACGCCGCGGAAAGCGGGGAATCCGAAGGTTCGGTGCAGGATTTCGAGGGGGTCGGGCATCGGCCCACCGATAGCGCGGCGGAGAGGCGGCGCAAGCGGCGACTGGCGCGACCGGGCTTGATTAGCGAGGACATTGAGCGCCTATTCCGCGCGGGGGACCGCTCGTCTCGAACGAGGGAGTGGGGACATGGACGATCTTCGTGGACGCGCCGCCGTGGCGATCCTGGCGGCGGGGCTGGCTTTGTCCGCCGCCGCGCCGGCCGTGCCGCAATCGCCGATCGCCATCGATGCCGCCCATTCCTGCGTCGCGGCCTTGCCGCGCCTGGTCGCCACCCGCCGCTCGGCCGTGACGGAAACCTGGCGCAACACCGGCTCGCCGGACCATGAAGCGACCATCCGCGTCGCCGCCGATCCGCCCGCCGGCACGCTCGATATCGGCGGGAAAAGCTACGAGCTGCGCCAATACCATCTCCACGCCCCGGCCGAGCACAAGGTCGCGGGCCGCTTCGCCGCGATGGAGATACATTACGTCTACGAGGCGGCGGACGGTTCGCTGGCGGTGATTGCCCGCTTGGTCGACAAGGGGCCGGCCGACGCCGATTTCGGCCCCTTGCTCGCGGCCATGCCGACGACGCGCGATTTGTCGGTGACGACCCATTCCGCCGATCCGCTCGGCCACGTCCTCAGGCCCTGGCTCGATCAGCCGAGCTCCTATCGCTATGTCGGCTCGCTGACGACGCCGCCCTTCACGGGCCAGGTCGCCTGGATCGTCCTCGCCGACCACATCACCTTCAGCGCGGAGCAGATGGACCGGTTCGAGCGCATCTTTCCGCACGGCAACAGGCTGGACGTGCAGCCGATCGGCGACCGGATCGTCAGGACCGACGTGGCGGGCTTCGCGCCGCCTTGCCGCTGACGCCGCTCAATTGGTCCAGACGCGGACCCTCTGCTCGGGCGGCAGATAGAGCTTGTCGCCCGGCTTGACGCCGAACGCGGCGTACCAGGCGTCCATGTTGCGGACGATGCCGTTGACCCGGTATTCCTCCGGGCTGTGCGGGTTGGAGAGGAGCTGCGAGCGCAGGGCGCCCTCACGCGCCTTGCCCTGCCAGCTTTGCGCATAAGCGATGAAGAAGCGCTGGTCGCCGGTATAGCCGTCGATCACCGGCGGCTCGCCGTGGCGGGCGACGTAGCGGCGGTAGGCGGCATAGGCCGCTTCCAGCCCGCCGAGATCGCCCAGATTCTCGCCGAGGGTGAGCTGGCCCTTGATGTGGACGCCGGGGATCGGCTCGTAGGCGTCGAACTGCTTGACCAGCGCCTGGGCATGGGCGGTGTAGCGGTCGGCCGAGTCCTTCGTCCACCAGTCGCGGAGCCGCCCCTGCGCGTCGAACTGGCGGCCCTCGTCGTCGAAGCCGTGGCCCATTTCGTGGCCGATGGTCGCGCCGGTCTCGCCGTAATTGACCGCCGGGTCGGCGGCCGCGTCGAAGAAAGGCGGCTGGAGGATGGCGGCCGGGAAGGTCACCTGGTTCATCAGCGGGTTGTAATAGGCGTTCACTTCCTGGACGTTCATGTCCCAGAGCGCGCGGTCGACCGGCTTGCCGAGGCGCGAGAGCTGCAGCTTCCACTCGAAATCGCCCGACGCCATGACGTTGCCGAGCGGGTCGGCGCGGCTCACCTTCATCGGCCTGTAGTCGATATATTTGACCGGATGGCCGATGCGCGGGTCGAAGCTGGCGAGCTTGGCGAGCGCTTCCTTGCGGGTCGGCGCGTCCATCCATTGCGCGCCGCGGATGAGGTCGCCGTAGGAGGCGCGCAGGTCGCCGATCAGCTCGTTCATCTGGCGCTCGGTCTCGCTCGTCCAGTGGCGCCGGGCGTAGAGCTGGCCGACCGCCTCGCCGAGATTGGCGTCGAGCAGGCGGATGCCGCGCTTCCACCTTTCGGCCTGGCTCGGCACGTCCTGCAGCGTGTGGCCGTAGAAGCCGAAGCGGGCGTCGTCGAACGCCTTGGGCAGGAACTGGGCATGGTCGCTGATGAAGCGGAAGGTCATCCAGTCCTTCCAGGTGGCAAGCGGCACGTCGGCGAGCCGCTTGCCCGCCGCCGCGACCGCGCTCGGTTCGGCCACCACGACTGTGGGCATCCGCCCCAGGCCGACATGGGCCATCATCGGCTGCCAGTCGAACTCGGGCGCGAGCGCGGTGAGCTGGGCGCGCGTCATCGGATTGTAGGTCGCCTGGGGATCGCGCCGGCGTTCCGGCGTCCACTGGTCCTGGGCCAGCCGCGTCTCGAGCGCCAGGATGGCGTCCGCCTTGGCCTCGCCGCCCGCAATGCCGGCGAGCGTGAAGATGCGCGCGACATAGTCGCGATAGGCCTTGCGGATGGTGTCGTACTTGGCGCCGCTCAGCAGATAATAATCCCGCGTCGGCAGGCCCAGCCGCCCCTGGCCGGAGCCCACCGTATAGCGGGTCGGATCCTTCTGGTCCGGCTCGATGCCGAGGCGGATCGGCGCCGGATAGCCCGGCTCCGCCATCAGCTCGACGAGCTGCCGCCTGGTGCCGATTCCGGCGATACGGGCGAGATAGGGCTTGAGCGGCGCCGTGCCGCGCGCCTCGATCCCCGCTTCGTCCATCCAGGCGGCGTAGAAATCGCCGACCTGGCGCATCACCGGATCGGTCGGCTGGGCGCCCGCCGCCTCGACCAGCGCCCGCACTTCCACCTCGGTCGCGTCGGGGAGGTCGTAATTGTAGCCGGCCCGGGCCTTGTCGGCCTGGATCTGCGCGGTGCGCAGCCAGGTCCCCTCGGCATAGCGGTAGAAATCGTCGCCCGGCTTGACGCTCTTGTCCATGTCCGCCGTGGCGACGCCCCAGGTCCCGTATCTGGCGTGCGGAGCGGCGCCCTGGGCGGCGAGGGGCGAGGCCGCGACCATCAGGGCGGCCAGCAAAGCGGAACGGACCATGGGAGACTCCGAAAAGACAGGGAAGGCGCGTACCGGCTAGCATCGCCGGCGAGGCCGGGCAACGCGGCTACTCCGCCGCCTGCGCTTCTTCCTCCGCCTCGGCCTGCTGGCGGGCCCACATGTCGGCGTAGAGTCCGTTCCTGCGGAGCAACTGGGCGTGGGTTCCGCGCTCGGCGACGCGGCCGTCGTCGAGAACCACGATCTGGTCCGCCTCGACGATCGTCGAGAGGCGATGGGCGATGACGATCGAGGTCCGCTTCGCCGCGACGCTGCGCACCGTCTCCTGGATCGCCGCCTCGGTGCGGCTGTCGAGCGCGCTGGTCGCCTCGTCGAAGATCAGGATCGGCGGGTTCTTGAGCAGGGTGCGGGCGATCGCCACGCGCTGCTTCTCGCCCCCCGACAGCTTGAGCCCACGCTCGCCGACCTGGGATTCATAGCCTTGCGGCAGACTGGCGATGAAATCGTGGATCGCCGCGCCGCGCGCTGCCGCCTCGATCTCGGCCTGGCCGGCCCCTTCCCGCCCGTAACCGATATTGTAGCCGATCGTGTCGTTGAACAGCACGCTGTCCTGCGGGACGATGCCGATCGCGGCGCGCAGGCTTTGCTGGGTGACGGCGGCGATGTCCTGGCCGTCGATCGCGATCCGTCCGCCGGTCGGGTCGTAGAAGCGGAACAGGAGCCGCGCCAGGGTCGATTTGCCCGCGCCCGAGGGCCCGACCACGGCGGTCATCGTGCCGGGCTTCACCGCGATGTCGACGCCCTTCAATATCTCGCGGTCGGGCTCGTAGCCGAAGCGCAGATCCTCGAAGCGGACGTGGCCGGCAACGACGTCGAGCGGCGCCGCGCCCGGCGCGTCGACCACCTCGGCGGGCGTGTCGACCAGCTCGAACATCTTTTCCATGTCGATCAGGCCCTGGCGGATGGTGCGATAGACCCAGCCGAGCATGTCCAGCGGCCGGAAGAGCTGGGCGAGCAGGGTGTTGACGAAGACGACGTCGCCGGTGGTGAACTCGCCCCGGCTCCACCCCCAGACGGTATAGCCCATCGCCCCAGCCATCATCAGATTGGTGATGAACGACTGGCCGATGTTGAGCCAGGCTAGCGACACTTCGTTGCGCACCGCGGCGTCGGCGAAGGCGTGCATCGCCTGGCCGTAGCGCGCCGCCTCCCGCGCTTCCGCGCCGAAATATTTGACCGTCTCGTAGTTGAGCAGCGAATCGACCGCGCGGGCGATCGCCTGGTTGTCGACGTCGTTCATGCGGCGCTGCAGGTGGGTGCGCCATTCGGTCACGACACGCGTGAAGAGGATGTAGGCGGTGACCATCGCCAGCGTCGCGACGACCAGAAAGGGGCCGAACTTGATGCCGAAGATGAGGCAGGCGACGGCGAGTTCGATCAAAGTCGGCGCGATGTTGAACAGCAGGAAATAGAGCATCATGTCGATGCTCTTGGTGCCGCGCTCGACGATCTTGGTGAGCGCCCCCGTCCGCCGCTCGAGATGGAAGCGCAGCGACAGCTCGTGGATGTGGCGGAACACCGTCTCGGCGAGCCGCCGGGCGGCATCCTGGCCGACCCGCTCGAAGATGGCGTTGCGGAAATTGTCGAACAGCACGCCGGCGAAGCGGGCGCCGACGAAAGCGAGGATGAGGGCGATGGCGAGCCCCGCCTCGGGCGTGACGCCGTGCGACATCCGGTCGATCGCGCCCTTGTAGGCGAACGGCATGAGCAGAGTCGCGGCCTTGCCGGCGAGCACCAGCACCACCGCCGCGACGACGCGCGCCTTCAGCCCCGGCTGGCCCTTGGGCCACAGCAGGGGCAGGAAGCGCCTCAGCGCCCGCCAGCCGGCGCGGGGCGAAGTGTCGGTCTGCTCGAGGGGACGCATGCGCGTCCTAATTAGGGATCGGCGCGCAGAAACCCAAGAACGGTGCCGAAACGAGCGGAACGGGCGCCCTTCCCGGCGGTTCAACGACCATGGGACCGGGCATCTTCCTCATCGCGATTCTGGGCTGCGGCGACGGCGACGGGGCCTGCCGCGCCGTCCGCACCCTCGATACGCCTTACGCCAGCCGCGCCGCCTGCGCGGCCGCCGCCGACGAAGCCGCCGGCCGGGCGACCGATCTGGATTTCCCGGTGGTGGTCGCGCAATGCGTCCCCGCCGGCGCCAAGGCTTCGCTGCGCGCGGGCGAGGTCAGGCTGCCGGCCGGCGGCCGCGCCGCGGTGCGCACCAGCCCGCTGCGGAGCTGATCGCCCGCCTCTTCCCGATGCCGTGAAAAAGACGGGCAGGCGCGGACCCCCCGAAGAATCCGCGCCTGCCCAAGTGAGGGTCCAAAACTCCCTGCTTCGGGACCCTCTTGCGATCTTCCCTCGAGCGGGAGGGAGACCGGCCCATGACCTCCTAGAAAGGCAAAACCGTCGTCGCGCCGGAGGCGAACTGGGCGACGAGCAGGATCGTGGTCACCACGACGAGGCCACCCATGCCGGTGGCGATGCGCAAACTCTGCATGGGGTCCTCCTTCCCTTCCTTGCCTCTCCCTTGTGCCGCCCGCGCCGGTCCGCCGCCACGGGAAGCTGCGGCAAATCTCAGCCGGGCCGCCGCGCGTCGCCGCGACGATGCGGCAAAGGATTGACGGAAAGTACGGTTTTGTGCGGTATGGCCTGCGAGGAGGCAGCGGGGAATCATGCAGCACGATCTGGAGACCGATCGCAGCGAGGCGGTGGCGTTGCTCGTCCGCGAGGAGCTGGCGCGGCGGCGCCTGTCGCGGCAATGGCTCGCCGACGAGGCCCGGGTCAGCCTGTCGACGCTGGAAAAGGCGCTGTCCGGACGGCGTCCCTTCACCCTCGCCACCGTGGTCCGCATCGAGGAAGCGCTCGGCCTCTCGCTGCGCGGCGCCAAGCTGGCGGGCGCAGAGACGCGCGGCGGGTCGGGCGGCGACCTCGCGCCCGATTCGATGGGCGCCTATTCGCGCGCCGGGGTGCGCTGGCTCGAAGGCGAATATGTCACCATCCGCCCCTCGTTCAGCGAGCCGGGCGCGCTCTACGCCTACCGCTCGCTGATCGCCTGGGACGAGGAAGCGGGGCACCTCGTCTTCGCCGAGACCGATCGGCTCGACCGGGAGTTCGAGCAGAAGGGCTTCGTTTCCTTCCCGCATTTCTCCGGGCACATCTATCTGGTGACGGCGTCCGCCGGCCAATACCGGCTCGCCATCCTCAGCCGCCCGACCGGCGGCGGCACGATGAACGGCGTGCTCACCACCCTCGTCGCCGGCGCCGGCGCCCAGCTCATCCCCGCCGCCGCGCCGATCGCCCTCGTCCCCAGCCGCCCCGGGGTCGAAGGGCAATACGGCCTGATCCGCCCCGGCGAGCCCTGCCACGACGAATATCGCGCCTGCATCGACAAGATTCCCGAGCGCGGCTACGCCCTCTTTCCGCGCTAGCGCGCACCCCAGGGCCGGGGTTCGGAACCCGCCCCCGCCGCATCGGTTTCCCTTCGCGACACGCGACATGAGGGACGGCCGATGACCAGCAAGAGCCAGCACAATCCCGATGCGAGCGACCGGGCGCTCAACCAGAACAACCAGATGTCGGACGATCCCGGCGACGGCAGCCGCAACTCGGCCGTGCTCGGACGCGAGGGCGGCCGCACGCCGGCCGAGAAGCCGCCGTCGAACGACGCGCAGGACCAGTCGGCGATCGAGGCGTTCGGCGAGGAGGGCGCCGGCGTCGCGGCGAAGGAATGAGGCGATGAGCGACACCGACACGCGCGACGCGCCCGCGCCCGAAAGTCGCCCAGGCAGCGATCCGCCCCGGCCGATGATCCACGAGGATGCCCTCCCCGGCCATGAGAGCGAGCTCGAGCCCAAGCCCGACTGGACGCCGCGTTATCCGGGCTCCGGGCGGCTCGAGGGGAAAGTCGCCCTGATCACCGGCGCCGACAGCGGCATCGGCCGCGCCGTCGCGGCTTTGTTCGCGCGTGAAGGCGCCGACGTCGCCATCCTCTATCTGTGCGAGCATGACGATGCCCGCAAGACCCGGGAGATCGTCGAGGCCGAGGGCCGCCGCGCCATCACCATCGCCGGCGATATCGGCGACAAGGCCTTTTGCGAGCAGGCGGTGAAGGAAACGGTCGATCGCCTCGGCGCGCTCGACATCCTGATCAACAATGCCGGCGAGCAGCACCCGGACGAGGACATACGCGACATTAGCGAGGACCAGCTCCGCCGCACCTTCCAGACCAACGTCTACGGCATGTTCTACATGACCCAGGCGGCGCGTCCGCACCTCAAGCGCGGCTCGGCGATCGTCAACTGCACCTCGATCACCATGTACCAAGGCGCGCCGCAATTGCTCGATTATTCGGCGACCAAGGGCGCGATCACCGCCTTCACCCGCTCGCTCTCTCAAAGCCTCGTCAAGGACGGCATCCGCGTCAACGGCGTCGCGCCGGGGCCGATCTGGACGCCGCTCAACCCGTTCGGCGGCCAGAAGCCGGAGAAGATCCCGGAATTCGGCAAGGACACGCCGATGGGCCGCCCCGGCCAGCCCAACGAGGTCGCGCCCGCCTTCCTGTTCCTGGCCTGCGAGGATTCGAGCTACATGGCGGGCCAGGTGCTGCACCCCAATGGCGGCACGGTCGTTGCCGGCTGACCCATGGCCAGCCCGGCGCGCCCGCTTTGCGGAGACGACGTCATGACGGCCGAGCTCAGCCCGGACATGCCGGACATGCGCGACGCCGCGCTCGCGCCGCTGCTGCTCAAGCTGCGCGCCCGCGACGTCGTCAGCGATGAGGAAGCCGAGGTGCTGCGCGATGCGATCAGCGGCACGATCGAGACGCCGGCGGGGCGGCCGGTGATCCGCGCCCATACCGGCCTCACCCATTCCACCCTGCTCGTCGAGGGCATCGCCTGCCGCTACAAGGACCTCGCCGACGGCCAGCGGCAGATCATGGAGCTGCACATCGCCGGCGACTTCATCGACCTGCACGGCTTCCTCCTCAAGCAGCTCGACCACAATGTCGGCTCGATCACCGACTGCCGCTTCGCCCTCGTCCCCCACGACGCGCTGCGCCGGATCAGCGAGACCCAGCCGCACCTCGCCCGCCTGCTGTGGTTCTCGACTCTGCTCGACGCGGCCATCCACCGCGAGAAGATCCTGTCGATCGGACGGCGCAGCGCGCTGGGCCGCATCGCCCATCTTCTGTGCGAGCTGAAGGTGCGGCTCGGCCTGGTCGGCGAGGTCGACGGCGACACTTACGCTTTGCCCCTGACCCAGGCCGACATCGCCGACGCGACCGGCCTCACCTCGGTCCACGTGAACCGCATGCTGCGCAAGCTCAGGGACGACAACATCCTCACCTTCCGCTCCGGCCGGGTGACGATCCACGATTGGGAACGCCTGAAGAAGATCGCCGAGTTCGACCCGACCTACCTCCACCTCGAGCGGCGGCCGCGCTGACCGGTCAGAGGTCGACGATTTCGAAGGCGCGCCGCGCGACCATTCGCTCGGCGAGCATCGAGCGGTGGCAGCCCGGCGCTTCGGCCTCGTAGCAGAGCAGGGCCGATTTCCGCTCGCTCGCCGCGGCGAGGGCCTGCTCCATCGCCAGCGCCGCCTCGTCACTCTCGAGCTGCTCGGCATAGATGCGGCGCATCTCGCCGATCCGCCCCTTGCGCGCCGCCTCGCGACCGGCCGCCGGCGTGCCGAGCGGGCGGAGATGAAGATAGTCGATGCCGCGCTCGCGCAGCGCGTTGCCGAGCGCGGTCTTCGAGAAGCCGGGCCGGCGCGAGGCGGCGACGGCGCGGATGTCGATCACCCGCTCGATCCCGGCGGCGGCGAGCTCGCCGAGGAACTCCTCCTGGGTCTTCCCCTCGTAACCGATCGTGGCGAGCGTGGGCATGGCCCCATCCTAGGCGCGGCGGGGCGAAATGCCAGACCGCGGATCGAGGGGCAGTCGGGGGTTTTGGCCGGACTTGAACACCGAAATATCAGCTGCTCTGGCAACGTACTGTTAAATCAGCAAATAATAATTTGTTCCCGTCATTGTGGAATGGACAAATAGAACGCATGATCTTCCTCTTGCGAATCGTAAGGGGGGAGATTCATCATGGCTCAAGGACTTTCGCTGCTTTTCGAAATCGTCGATCCGTCCGGCGCCACCGCCGTCGAGGGCCTTACCGGCGCGCTGTCATCTGGCGACGGCGGGTCGCCGCAGATCCTCCATTATGCCTGGTCGGTCAACATGACGGAAAAATGCCCGCCCAAGGTCGGCGTGGCGACGATATTATTGACCACGGTCTATGACGAGGATTTCGACGACTATATCAGCGACCTCGTCACCGCCAATCCCGCCCCGTTCAACGCCGCGGCGAACATCATCGTCGGGCTCGGCCCCTCGGCGACGCCCGTCCAGAGCCCTGAGAATTTGCCGAAGTTCATCGACTTCGTCCGCCAGAACGATCTCACCAACGGCGGCACGGCCCCCGGATTCTTCCAGGCCTATGACGCCAACGTGGTGACGATCCTGGCGGCGCTCGGCGAATGATGCTGGGTTCGGCGCGGGCGGTGGCGGGAAAGACGCTGCCGCCCGGGAAGATGCAGGGCTTCATCCTGCGCGGCTATTCCTTTCCGTTCGTCCGCCATTTCGCGTTGACGGTCCGCGACGCGGCGGCGGCGCGGGCGTTCATCGCGGGGCTCGTCGACGGCGGCGCCGGCCCGCAGATCACCAGCGCCGAGGAATGGGCGCCGACCAAGCCCCATTTCTGCCTCAACATCGGTTTCACCTATCCGGGGCTGCAGGCGCTGGGCGTGCCGCAAGCCGTGCTCGACGCGAGCTTCGCCAATCCCGACCACCAGCCGTTCGTGGACGGCTCGGCGGCGCGCGCGCCGTTCGTCGGCGACGTGGGCCAGAGCGATCCCGCCGGTTGGACGCTCAGCGACCGCGGCTTCCACGTCATGCTCTCCCTGTGGGCGCAGAGCGTCGAGGTGCGCGAGGCGGTCACGGCAACGCTCGCCGGCCTGTTCGCGGCCGGGTTCGGCCCGGCGGACCCTGCGATCATGTTCGATTCGCAGGACCTGCCCGACGACCAGATCTATTTCGGCTATCGCGACAGCATCGCCCAGCCGATCGTCTGCGGCGCCCAATTCCCGCGCTCCCCCGACGGCGGCCAGGACATCGTCGATCCCGGCCTGTTCGTCCTCGGCGAGGCGACCGGCGCGTTCGCGCAGAGCTTTCCGGTGCCGACGCCCGACGCATTCGGCCATTACGGCTGCTTCGGCGCCTTCCGCATCCTGCACCAGGACGTCGAGGGGTTCGACGCCCATATCGAGAGCATCAAGGCCGAGTTCGGCAAGACCTTCGCCGTCACCGACCCCGAGGTCCAGCGCCTCGCCGTCAAGGCCAAGATGTGCGGGCGCTGGCCGAACGGGACGCCGCTGTCGCTCTACCCCGTCAACGGCAACCAGCCGGCCCCGGCTTTGCACCAGGAGCAGCTCAACGACTTCCAATACACTCTGCCCAACGGCGATCCGTCGAACCCGGCGAAAAATCCCGACATCGGCACCAATTGCCCGGTCAGCTCGCACATCCGCCGCGCCAACATGCGCGACTTCCCGCTGGCCGCATCCAGCGCGGCGAAGCGGCGGATCATGCGCCGCGCCATGCCCTACCAATCGCCTTACGATCCGCTCGACCGCAACACGGGCGAGCGCGGGCTGATGGGCTTCTTCCTGTGCGCCTGCCTGCGCGAGCAGTTCGAGTTCGTGCAGCACAATTGGATCAACAACGGCGCCCAGCGTTTCTCGATCGGCAACGACGATCATGCCGATCCGCTGATGGGGACCAACCCCGATCCGGCGGGCGGCGCCTATACGGAGACGCTGCGCAAGCCCGGCGGCAAGATAAGCGACGTCGAGATCCTGCCGATGAACAGCTTCGTCACCACCAAAGGCAGCGCCTATCTTTATTTTCCGGGGATGGACGGGATAAGCTACGTCGCTTCGGCGGCGGGCTGAGCGCCCAGGCCGGCGCGACGCGGCACCGCAATGTCCGGAACCGGACGGGCCGTCGTTCGAAATTGTTCGCATGGCGCACCAATCGAGTTGGGAAATTACGCCAATTCTTGAGGAAGCGCTTGCCGCTCTGGCCTGCCTCCTGCATCGAAAACCGCAGTTTTGCGCCATTTCGTGCGTTTGGCACGGCGTCTGCAATACCCTTGGCATGGCGCCGGGCCTTCCGGTGCCGGTTCAGGGAGACAGACAATGACCTTCAATATTTCCATGCAGCAGCTCGCGGTTTCCGTCGTCGGCGCGCTCGTCGCCGCCACTCTGTTCGTTTCCGCCGCGGTCGGCCCGGTCGGTCAGCTCATCTGATCGCCGCGGCCCCCGCGGGGGACGCTCGCTCTTTCATCGGGACATTTATACATGACTCGTTCTTTCACGCTCGATCGCGCCAACGGTAAATTGATGGGCGTCTGCGCCGGCCTCGCCGCCGCGACCGACGCCGATCCGACCCTGATCCGGCTCGGCGCTGTGCTCGCGCTCTTCCTGCTCGGCCCGGTCGCGATCCTCTTCTATCTCGTCGCCGGCTGGGTGGCGCCGGAC